>JBGAWU010000265.1:0-4338 GCA_044227425.1 Methyloglobulus sp. | reverse complement strand
ATACTATTAACGGCGGGGTCGGCGGCGACATTATGGCTGGCGGTCTGGGTAATGATACTTACGTGGTCGATAATATAGGGGATAAAACCATCGAAACCTCGACTCTCGCAATTGAAATCGACCGGGTGTTAAGCTCGGTAGGCCATACCTTGGCAGCTAATGTGGAAAATCTGGTGTTGACTGGGATTCACAATGTTTATGGACGCGGTAATAGCCTTAACAACAAGATTACCGGGAACAGCGGGAATAATATTCTGAACGGCTTGGGCGGTAACGACACGCTGGCTGGAGGGCTGGGTAACGATATTTTTAGGTTTACCACCGTGTCTAAAGACCGTATCACGGATTTTAGCGCTGCCGACGACACCATTCAATTGGAAAACGGGCTGTTCACCCAGCTGACCGCTATCGGCGTATTATCCGCAAACAATTTCAAAATCGGTGCAGCCGCCGATGCGGACGATTACGTTCTTTATAATAGCGCCACCGGTGTCCTTTTCTACGACAACAACGGCAATGGGGTTGGCGGAACAGCCCAAATCGCTGTTTTAGGCGTTGGGCTGGCTTTAACAAATGCCGATTTTGCGGTGACTTAAGCTATTGGGCTAGGGTTTTCTCATTTGTTGCGTTAACGCCCATGTAACATGCTCCTGTACCAATTCCGACGGATACAGGCGTTTTGTTTTTAGCGCTTCAATAATCGCGTCGGACTTTGGTGCATTTCCCAAGGCTACGGCGATATTTCTTAACCAGCGTCCGTATCCGATTCGTCTTATGGCGGAACCTTCGGTTTTAGTTAAAAACTCTTGTTCAGTCCAGGCAAAGGCTTCCAGTAATTCTTGGGCGTTTAGCTTGTACCTGGGATGAAAATCTTTTTCTTCCGTTAATTTTGCGAATCGGTTCCAAGGGCAAATAAGTTGGCAATCGTCACAACCGTAGATACGGTTTCCGAGCAACGGCCTTAATTCTTCAGGGATTGAACCCTGTAATTCAATCGTCAAGTAAGAGATACAGCGTCGGGCATCGACTTGATAAGGCGCGACGATGGCTTGGGACGGACATATATCGATGCAGGCGCGGCAAGCGCCACAATGTTCCGTGGCGGGCTGGTCGATGGGTAATAGTAAATCCGTATAAATTTCACCCAGAAAAAACCACGAACCGGCTTTCCGATTAATCAGGTTGGAATGCTTGCCAATCCAGCCTAAACCGGCTTGTTCCGCCAAGGCTTTTTCCAGTACTGGCGCGCTATCGACAAAGGCGCGGTAGCCGAAACCGCCGATGGCTTCTTGTATCCTGTCGGCCAACTTTTGTAGGCGTGTCCGCATTAGCTTGTGGTAATCCCGTCCCAGGGCGTAACGTGATATATAGGCTGTAGCCGGCGATTCTAGCGCACTAAGCATCTGCTTTCCGGTTTCTGGTAAATAGTCCATACGTACGGAAATAACGCGTTGCGTCCCTGGATGTAATTGTTCGGGTCTGCTACGCTTATTGCCATGCCGTTGCATATAGTCCATTTCGCCATGAAAATTATGGGACAGCCACTTGTTTAAGTGGTGTTCCGCCTGAGCTAGATCGATACCGGAGATACCAACTTGTTGAAAGCCCAACGCTTGGCCCCATTGTTTGATTTGCGCGGACAGGCTCGCCATTTCTTCAGGATTCGAAGCCATTGTAGATTGCAGTAATAAATGAATTAGAACGATATTATGCAGAAACTACCGACAAAACTATATACCGCAGATCAGGTGAGGGAACTTGACCGAATTGTGATTAAAGATTTTGGGATTCCCGGCATTGAACTGATGAGCAGGGCGGGGAATGCTGTTTTCAGGCATTTAAGGATTAAATGGCCGAATACCAAATCCATCAATATCTTTTGCGGTTCCGGCAATAATGCGGGAGACGGTTACATCATCGGTGGTTTGGCAAAGGCTGTCGGTCTAAAGGTCACCGTGTACGCGGTAGCCGAACCCAAAAACCTAAAAGATAACGCATTGATCGCTTACCAAGATTATATCAAGGCTAACGGTGCCGTCGTACCGTTTACCGACGACAAGATCGCCAAAGCGGATGTGATTGTTGACGCTATGTTGGGAACGGGGTTGAATAAACCGGTCGCCGATAGTTACGCCCAAGCGATCCAGGCGATCAACAACAGCCGATCCCGCGTAATCGCCGTCGATGTGCCGTCCGGCTTAAATGCGGATACTGGAAGTGTTATGGGTAACGCAGTCAAGGCAGATTGCACCGTGACTTTTATCGGCATGAAACAAGGTTTGCTCACCGGAGTAGCCGCCAATTATTGCGGTCAAATTGTTTATTCCTCGCTATCCGTACCCAATGACGTTTTCAATAAAGTCGCATGCAACAGTGTCAGGGTGGACAAAAAAATTATTCCTCCCCGTGCGCGCTGCGCCCATAAAGGTGATTGCGGACGGGTACTTGTCGTTGGTGGTGACCAAGGGATGTCAGGCGCAGTAAAACTGGCAGGGGAGGCCGCCTTGCGGGTAGGGTCGGGCTTAGTGAGCATCGCTACGCATCCGGCACATGCAGCGTTCCTGAACCTGAACAGGCCGGAATTGATGTGTCACGGTGTGGAAAATGCCGCCCAATTGCAGCAGTTATTAGATAAAACTAATGTGATCCTCATCGGTCCTGGGCTGGGGCAAAGCAAGTGGGCGGTAGAATTGTTTATTGCAGCTATCAAATCCTCCAAATTTATCGTCATCGATGCAGACGCATTAAACCTGCTGTCCCATGTCCCTGCGAAGCAGGCCCATTGGATATTGACTCCCCATCCCGGCGAAGCAGCGCGTTTACTGGGCGTCACCAGCGCGATTATCCAACAGGACCGCTTTGATGCTGCGGCAAGGATCCAGGCGAAATACGATGGCATTGTCGTCTTAAAAGGACCGGGAACCATCATTTCAGATAAAAGCGACATTGCTGTTTCCACCACCGGCAATCCTGGCATGGCCTCGGGCGGCATGGGCGATGTTCTCGCCGGAGTCATAACAGGCTTGATCGCCCAAGGTTACTCCCTCAAGGATGCGGCTCAGCAGGGAGTCTACGTGCATGGCATGGCAGCCGACCTCGCTGCCGCACAACACGGCGAAAGAGGATTGCTTGCCAGCGATTTGATGCCTTTTCTGAGGCAATTGGTCAATTAATGGATAAATACCTACCGGATACGGAGGCTACCGAACAGTTCGGCGCTGGGCTCTATCATGCTTTATCCTCCAATACTGTGGTGTTTTTACACGGTCAATTGGGGGCGGGAAAAACGACCTTGGTAAGAGGTTATCTCCGCGCCGCCGGTTATTCGGGAACTGTCAAAAGCCCGACCTATAATTTGGTTGAGGAATATTCGGTTAACGGACGCAAAATATTCCATTTCGACCTCTATCGGCTTAACGATCCTGAAGAATTGGAATACATTGGAATTAACGATTATTTCAATCAAGCTGGGGTATGTTTCATCGAATGGCCCGACAAAGGGGCCGGTTTTTTGCCTGCTCCCGACCTGGAGATTACATTGGCCTTACATGAAAATGGTCGTTTAGTTAAATTCGATTAATTTTGTGAGCTTTCGCATAGATTAGAAAAAAATTTGTATCGGATATTTAAAAACAATAACATATTGCTATAATCTAAACAAACTTGTCACCTCGTGGATTCGGCTATGTGGAATTGTAAGAAAATCTTTTTTCTATTCGTCGCCCTGCTTTTTACAACAGCAGGTTATAGTCAACAAGTTCACGTAAATTCAGTACGTTATGAGTCGGAAGCCAATCAGTCGAAAATTGTGTTCGATGTAACGGAATCCCCGAAACATCGGGTTTTTGTGCTGGAGAACCCTTCCCGATTGGTCATCGACATCAAGGATGCACAAGCCAAATCTACGATTAAACAGCCTTCCGAATCGCATCCTCTATTCTCTAAAGTAAGGGCAGCCGCAAAAAACGACACCGATTTGCGTATTGTCGTCGATTTAAAAGAAACCGTTACAGCAAAAAGCCACAAACTGGCAACCAATAATTCCGATAACCAACATCTGGTCGTTAATTTACTGACAAAAACCACCTCAGCGAAAGCTGTGCAGAACAAAAAATCCGATAATAAAGTTGCCAGCAGACCAGAAACTGACGATAAAAAGGCCATAGAAGAAACTGAAAAGGGCGCTACCCGGAAAACCCAGAAATCTAAAGGAAAAAACCTATTTGTGGTTGCGATTGACGCCGGTCACGGCGGTGACGATCCGGGTGCAAGAGGCCCAAATGGTACCCAGGAAAAACTGGTGACCCTTGCCATTGCAAAAAAGCTTCAAGGGTTGAT
>JBGAWU010000264.1:0-4406 GCA_044227425.1 Methyloglobulus sp. | reverse complement strand
CGTTAGACAAATCGCCTTCGATCCGGTGTAAATAACCGTGAATTCGGCACGACAAAGGATCAGAAAAATCTTGTATCAACCGATGGGCGGCATCCCATTGGCCGTCTTGGATGAGTTGTAAGGCTTGCCGGTGAATGTCCTTCATAAGTCCTGCCTCTTTTTGTTTGCGGGCTACTTCAGGCGGTAAAAACTAACGGGGGAGAATAATGCAACCATAGCTAAGGCTAAAAATAAAAAACCCCGCAAGCTTACGCATACGGGGTTTCAATGGGTTTTACCGCTTTATTATTGTTATTATAATGAATAATACATGTCGTACTCGACAGGGTGGGTGCTCATGCGAAGGCGTGTTACCTCGGCCATTTTGAGTTCGATATAACCGTCAATGACATCGTTGGTGAAAACACCGCCGCGGGTTAAGAATTCCCGGTCCTTATCCAGCGCATCCAACGCTTGGTCGAAAGCATGGCAGACTTGCGGAATTGCTTTTTCTTCTTCCGGAGGCAAGTCGTACAAGTCTTTGTCCATCGCTTCGCCCGGATGAATTTTGTTTTGGATACCGTCCAAGCCAGCCATCATCATCGCTGCGAAAGCCAGATAAGGGTTTGCGGTAGAATCAGGGAAACGTACTTCGATACGGCGGCCTTTTGGGTTATTGACAAAAGGAATACGGATGGAAGCAGAACGGTTACGTGCAGAGTACGCCAGCATGACCGGTGCTTCAAAACCAGGAACCAGACGTTTGTAGCTGTTGGTAGATGCGTTGGTGAAAGCGTTCAATGCCTTGGCATGTTTAATAATGCCGCCGATGTAATAAAGCGCTGTTTCTGACAATCCGCCGTACAGTTCGCCGGTAAACAGGTTTGCACCGCCTTTTGCAAGCGACTGATGGACGTGCATACCACTACCGTTATCGCCAACCAATGGTTTCGGCATAAAGGTGGCGGTTTTGCCGTAGGCGTGGGCAATGTTGGAAACAACGTATTTCAGTGTTAAAACTTCATCGGCTTTTTTAACTAAGGTATTGAATTTTACGCCGATTTCGCACTGTCCTGCGGTTGCCACTTCGTGGTGGTGCACTTCGGTCACCAAGCCCATTTCTTCCAGTGTTGAACACATGGCAGAACGCATGTCCTGCAATGAATCGACAGGAGGGACAGGGAAATAACCACCTTTAACGCCTGGACGATGGCCGATGTTACCGTCGGCATAGACTTTTTCTGAGTTCCAGCCCGCCTCTTCGGAGTCAACCTTATAGAAAGAACCACTCATGTCAGAGCCCCAACGGACATCGTCGAAAATGAAGTATTCGTTTTCAGGACCGAAGAAAGCAGTGTCAGCGATGCCGGTTGATTGCAGATAGGCTTCCGCACGTTTTGCGATAGAGCGTGGGTCGCGCTCGTAGCCTTGCATATTTTTAGGCTCGATGATGTCGCAACGTAAGATCAAAGTTTTTTCATCGTAGAATGGATCCATAACTGCGGTAGCTGCTTCAGGCATCAAGATCATGTCGGATTCGTTGATGTGCTTCCAGCCTGCAATAGATGAGCCGTCAAACATTTTGCCGGTTTCGAATGTGTCTTCGTCGATGGCATGTGCAGGGAAAGTGACGTGCTGTTCCTTTCCGCGGGTGTCGCAAAAACGAAAATCGACGTATTTGACGTCGTTTTCTTTGATCATTTGTAATACGCTAGCTGCTGACATTCTTTAAGTCTCCAAGGATGTTATTTAGTATGAATTGTTATCAAACCCTAAGAAGATAACATTTTTTTTATCGGATAAGCCACTAAAAAAATACAGTATAAAAAAACGGGAATGGTTTAAAGGATACCCCATAATCCGGACACCAAGCTGGTGCAAAAAACGGACGCCACGCACCAATAATGTGCATTTATTTTTCGTATTGTTGTAAAAGCTACAAGAATTTCGCATTTTAGCAACTGGCATACAAAGTGCTTAATATTTATCAAGAATTGCCTTGGATAAATAAATTGAGAGGAAACACTATGAAAAGCCAGCTAAAAAATCGCGGTCTTCTTACCAAACCTATGGTTTTAACACTTGCCGTGATTTCTGCTTTGGGGACGGCGCACGCAAAAAGCCTTACGGAAGCCACTACGCTGTTGGAAACGGTCGGCGACCCTAATGACAGTAGCGTTATGAAAAATATGGGCGTTAAAATTGGCGGCTGGCTCAATGCCGGGGTTACTTATAATGCGAATAGCCCAAGCAATAACTTCAATGGCCCGACTACTTTTGGCGACCGTTCCGGAGAACCCCAGCTAAATCAGTTGAACCTGTTCATACAAAGAGCCGTCGCAACTGAAGGTGATTCTTGGGATGTGGGCGGCCGCTTTGATTTTATGTTTGGTACCGATTCCATTTTCACGCAAGCCTATGGCGTTCCTGCCTTTGATGTAAATACGGGACAGCCGTTGAATCGAGGCAGTTGGGACCTTAATTTCCTCGGAAGCAATAACAATCGTTTTTATGATATTGCATTGCCGCAAGCTTATGCCGAACTTTACGTACCTGTCGGTAATGGCTTGAATGTTAAAGTAGGTCATTTTTATACGCCAATTGGTTATGAAACCGTACCTGCGCCGGACAACTTTTTCTATACCCATGCTTATACCATGCAATACGGCGAACCGTTTACCCACACAGGTATCATGGGCAATTACACGATAGATAGTAATTGGGCAGTGATGGGTGGTGTCGTTACCGGCAGTGCGACCGGCGGTTGGGATGGTGGCTGGGACAGACAGTTAGGTAATTGGAGCGGCTTGATGGGTGCTACCTGGACCAGTACCGACAAAAATACATCATTTAACGCCAGCGGCACGTACGGTGGCACTTCCGAACACAGTAGCCAAGACTGGGCTATTTATAGCTTGGTGTTAAAGCACAATATCACCGATAAATTCCATATGATGCTGCAGCACGACCATGGCTATGCCAACAAAGTAATCGGTCTTGGAGATGCCGAATGGTACGGCATCAACACTCACTGGACTTATGATGTTTTAGATAACTTGGCTGCCGGTGTCCGAGCAGAATGGTTCAGGGATCAAAAAGGTTTTCGTGTCTGCTCGCCTGGTCGTGTCGCCGCCGCGACGGATGGTACGGGAAGTAGTTTTGGCGCAGGTGGTCAGTTTACTGCGGGCTGTACTGCCGGTAGTTATTACGCGATCACCGCAGGCATAAACTGGAAACCAGTAAAATGGTTAAATGTACGCCCTAACGTCCGGTATGACTGGGTCGATGCAAGCACTTTCGCAGGGAGCGGCTCAACCCTAGGGCCATTCGGTGACGGCAAAAATGATCAATTCCTGTTTTCAACCGACTTCAATATCAACTTCTAGGTTGGCTATTAATCATTCTTTCATTTAAGAAAAATGCGCTTTCGGGCGCATTTTTTTTGTCCGTTATACCGGAAAAATATTGGCCGAAGAACGGAACGTCATTTAGTTCCATTCCCGCTGTATTAATTGAAATAGAGATCTTCACGATGTTTTTTAGTACGCAGCTGCCGAATCGACGTCATGGTTTTTTGTTACAGCGCCTTAGATCTATCCACGCCATTTGATTAATTTCGTTAACTTAAAGCCCGTACTCAAGCAATATTAAAAAACATCCAAATTATCAAAGATAATTAATCGGTTGTGAATATTTCTAGGCATGCACCAATTTCAATCGATAAAACATCAAAAGCACCATCTTAGTGCACCTTATGGAATTTGTTGAAATATTTCAGCCTTATTTCCACGTTTTACCAACATATAAAACTGGCACGGTTAGTGCTTTTCATAATTTCAAGTGAGCCTCCCGCTTTTAAATTAAAGATTCCTTTCCTTAGAGCAGGGGAATAACGGTTCTCTTGGTTGTTAACTTGATAAAGGAGCACGTATGAAACTGATAACCGCAATTGTTAAGCCTTTTAAACTCGATGATGTTCGTGAGGCACTTTCCGAACTTGGCGTATCCGGCGTTACGGTTACGGAAGTAAAGGGTTTTGGCCGACAAAAAGGGCACACCGAGCTTTACCGCGGCGCCGAGTACGTTGTTGATTTTTTGCCTAAGGCCAAGGTTGAGGTTGCAGTGACAGATACCTTGGTCGACCAGGCGGTGGTGGCGATCACCAAGGTGGCGAATACCGGAAAAATCGGCGACGGCAAGATTTTTGTAACTAACTTAGAACAGGTTGTCCGGATTCGTACCGGCGAAACTGGCGAAGAAGCGCTTTAAAGGAGAATAAGATGAAAAATAGATTTTCGGGTTTAATGAGTTTAGCAGTATTAGCGCTGCTCATGATTTGTTCGCCGATACTTTCAGCAGAAGAAGCCGTCGCAGCGGTCGTGCCACCCACAGTCAATAAAGGCGATACCGCGTGGATGATCGTAGCA
>JBGAWU010000263.1:0-4414 GCA_044227425.1 Methyloglobulus sp. | reverse complement strand
CATTGGTGCTAGGGTTTGCCAGAGCCTTTCCCCTGTTGCAGCTCCCCGGGTGCCCAGTACGCAACCGAGGAATCTTTTCCCATGTCGATCAACAGCAATCCATATCCAGCAATAGTTTTTTTTGAGCCGACGTAGCGGTGCATCTCGTCGATTTCGACCACCTGCACAGGGCTGTCGTTCTTGATGCTCTCCAATTGCTCGCCAAACGCCCTGTCCAGTTCAAGATCGTGACATTGCTGAACCCGAGCGTACGCCCAATAGACCTAAAGCCTAGCCCTTCCAGATAAAGCGCCAGGGCTTGGCGTTTCACCGCGCCATCCCCAGCCGTTGAGCGTTGCGCAACGGTATAACGATGGTTGCAATCTTTGCACAAATAACGTTGGCGGCCATTCACTCGGCCGTCTTTGCAGTTCGCTTGCTTGCCGCATTTTGGACAATCCACCACACCCTTCCAAGGTATCCGAATGTTCCAAAACTTATACATTATCTATATTTGTTTAGCAATACCGAAGATTTAATCACCGCCGACGGCTCACTTCAAAAAAGACGGGAGCAATTGACCCAAGCCGAGGGTATCGGAGAGATAACGGCACTTGTGCCCCAGCGGGTATCGGCATTGATTGCTTTGTTGCCGGAGTTGGGGCGGTTATCCAAGAAACAAATAAGCGCCTTGGTTGGCGTAGCACCGTTTTGAAGGGACAGCGGCACAGTAAAAGGTAGGCGTGTGGTAGGCGGTGGCCGTGCCTTGGTACGAACCAATCTCTATATGGCAACGGTAAGCGCAGTTCGCCATAACAAACCTATTCAGACTTTTTACCAACGCTTGATCGCAAAGGTAAACTCAAGAAAGTAGCGCTTGTCGCTTGCATGAGAAAACTCTTGGTTATACTAAATGCGATGGTAAAACACGGTTCCGAATGGAATCCGAATTATGCCAGTTTGGCTTGATTTTTAACACAGTTGCTGTGGGTATTAAGAGTAGTTCGACAAACGCCCGGCCACCTTTATCCTGTTTTAACAACCGGTCTCTAACCACTTGGATGACCGTCGGCAAATCCCATTGCCGGAAAGGTGCACCGTGCCGCAAAGCCCCGGTTTTTTCTCCAAGATCGGCAAATAATGCCCCCTGGGACACAAGTGCCAATGGACACAGATTAACTGCCCACGGACATAACAGCGATTATGGTCCGCTATGGCCTGACGGTCAGCAACGATTCTTATCTGATTGGTGGTGATCCGTACCGACACCACTCGGTTCGCCCAATCAGCCGGTACGCTGTAACGGTTATGATCCACTTTGATTAAACAGGTACTCGATACCCGTAGGGTTTCCTCAACATAGCCATCAAATTCTGCTTTGATGGGGATCAATAAGGGCTGTTCATCCGCAAAACAATCGGCAATGGTGTGTCCGGTTTGATCCGGATGCTTTCGCCCCGCCAATTCTCCACAACGGGAGGCCAACCAGGTATTGAGTTCGGCGAAGCTGGCAAATTTGGGTGTCGGTGTAAACAGCTACTCCCGGACGTTTCCGGCCTGGTTCCCGACTTGGACTTTCTCCCAACCGGATTCCGGCGTGGAGGCGACCGGTTCAAATAAATAATGATTCGCCAAGGTGAGGGAACGACGGTTGAACTGGTGTGCTTTGCCGATCAAAATGGTATCAACGACCGTTTTCAAATTGCCATACGACTGCATGGATGCAGGAGGTAGGGCAACGCAGGAGCAGTTGCCAAAATCATCCGCTTGGGAACGCCGCCAAACACCGTAAACGCCCTGCTATGCGCATCCAACACCATTCCTTGGGTTTCCCTGGGATAGGCGGCCAGGAACATCTTGCGGCTATATGCCAATCGGAAATGCGCAACTTTAACCGTATGTAAAACGCCACCTAGAATTACATATTCATGGCTCCAGTCGAATTGACAGGTTTCACCCGCTGGAAAAAAACAGCGGGATGAAAACGCTTTACGGCGGTTGTAATTTACCGGCTTGCCCTTTCCAAACTTTAACAAAGCGTTGGGTCGGACTCTAGCTCCCCTCATACCCCCTACCTGTAAAAACTCGAACAACCGTTGCGCCGTCCGGCGTTGTTTGCGGGGCAGCTTGGCGCCGTATTCCAGCCAAGCCGTTAACAAATCGGCATAGTCGTCGAGCACCGGTACAGGCTGATTCGTTCTTTGATAAAACCGCTCGTCAACGGAATCTAAATGTTTACAGTGTTTCGGGAATGCCCCAACCCTCTTGCCAGCGAGCGAATGCTTTCACCGTTTATTTTATGGCGCCGTCTGATTTCGGCTATGGCTTTCATGCTTAACATCCCAGGATTCTCCGGCAAAATACCGGTGATCAAACTACCTGGGTGGATCAATTTTCAATGACGTTTAACCCAGGACCCGGGTCAGTGTTACATGATTATTTACAGGTAAACATTGGCGGTCGATTTGAAGGTATTGAGGGAAGGTAAAAGAAAATCCTAGGTTAAAAACTAAGTTTTAGGCCCAAGTTAGTGGCATCGAAATCTGCTGAAACTCAATAACCAATCACCATCCCTGGTTTCTGGATTCCGGCTATCCCTGCTGGAATGACGTTTCCCTGATGTCTTTGCCCCAAAGATTAAACAATCACCCCATCTTCCATATGTAAGACTTTCCCCATCTTCCCTGCCAATTCATGATCATGGGTCACTATCAAGAAGCTGACATTCAATTCCTGATTCAATTCTAGCATCAACTGAAATACATCTTCAGCGGTTTTGCTGTCAAGGTTTCCGGTCGGTTCGTCGGCTAATACGACACCTGGCTTATTGATTAAGGCCCTAGCGACCGCCGCCCGTTGCCGTTCGCCGCCGGAAAGCTCGCCGGGTTTGTGTTCGATACGATGACCTAGTCCCACCCTTTGCAACAACCGTGTAGCATCATGGCGCGCCTGTTCAACCGACCGACCGCCGATCAATAAAGGCATGGCGACATTTTCCAGCACGGTGAATTCACCTAACAGATGATGGAACTGATAGATAAAGCCCAGCGAACTATTTCTCAAACTCGCCAGTTTTGCGCCGCTAACGTTATTGAGATCAGTCCCGTTCAAGACCACTTGACCGCCCGTGGGCTTTTCCAGGCCGCCGAGCAGATGCAACAAGGTACTCTTTCCAGAACCCGATGCCCCCATAATGGCTACGCATTCGCCGACATTGATATTGAAATTGACGCCTTTTAATACCTCGACATTCAATCCGCCTTGGCTATAACGCATGGTCAAATCTTTACACTGCAAAATACTCGAATTATTCATAACGCAGTACTTCCGCAGGATTGATTTTTGACGCTTGCCACGCAGGGTAAATAGTCGCCAGTAAAGATAGCACAAACGCCATCAGTGCAATGGTCGTCACATCAGACCACATGAGTTTCGACGGTAAATCGCTGATGTAGTAAACATCTGCCGGTAAGAAGTGGACTTTGAACGTTTTTTCGATGTCTCTCACGATATGGCCTGCATTGAGGGCAAGCAACACGCCGCCGACCGTACCAAGCACCGTGCCGACTACGCCGATAATGGTCCCTAGCACCATAAAAATCCCCATGACCGAACCCGACGTCAATCCCTGGGTTTTGAGGATGGCGATATCGCCACGCTTGTCGGTAACGACCATCACCAAGGTTGAGACAATATTGAACGCAGCAACCGCCACAATCAACAGCAGAATGATAAACATCACGGTTTTTTCCGTTTTGATGGCTTTGAAGAAGTTTTCATGCGCCATCGTCCAGTCGCTTACAATATAATCGCCCGCCAGTTCATTGCTTAAGTGTTGCGTTATTTGCGGCGCATTAAACACGTCATCGAGCTTGATACGTAAGGCGGAAACCGCGTTGTCCAACCTGAATAATTTTGCCGCGTCGTCGATAGGGATGAGCGCCATATTGCGGTCGTATTCGTACATTCCAACCTTAAAAATGCCAACGACGGTAAAACGTCGCATCCGGGGTACTATTCCAGCAGGCGTTGAATTGACTTGGGGACTGATAATCGTAATTTTATCGCCCATCATAGTACCCAAATATTTAGCCAACTCTGAACCTAGGACAATGCCGTATTCGCCAGGGACCAAATCACCAAGCTTGCCTGCTTCCATGTGGTTGGCGACCTCGGAAACCTTGCTTTCGTAATCGGGCATAACACCGTTAAGCATTGTGCCGCTCACCCGGCGGTCGGCATTTATCATCACTTGTCCGCTGATAAATGGCGCTGTACCCAACACATGGGGCGTATTTTTGATACGGTTTTCTGCCTCCTGCCAGTTTTCGAGCTGGCCGTAAGGTCCGGTCAAGGTGGCATGGGCGGTCATGCCGAGGATGCGTTGCCGTAATTCAGCTTCAAATCCGTTCATTACCGACAACACGGTAATCAA
>JBGAWU010000262.1:0-4419 GCA_044227425.1 Methyloglobulus sp. | reverse complement strand
CATTGTTCACCGTTATGCGGGTTTTGTAAATGGATCGACTTAAGGCTATTGTCAAGGCGTTCAAGATGATTTTCTAGGCGGAATAATTTTCCTGCGTAAGCGGGTATGACTTCGTAAACGCCGTCGCCGAAGAGAAAGCCGCGATCCATGACCGAAATTTTGGCCTCGGACAGAGGTAAATAGTCGCCGTTAAGGTAGACGGTTTCAATTGGCATCAGATTTACCGATCATGATCAAGGCGCCATCGTAAAGTTGCCTTAATATGCCGCCTTTCTCAACGTCTTTCAGGGCAACCAGGTCTTTGGTGGCAAGCGGTTCGTTTTTCAAGGTCACGGAGACCGAGCCTAATTTATCGCCGGCTTTTACCGGTGCGGTGATTTGCTTGTCGATATTCAAGGTGGCTTTTAAATCGTTGTAACGGCGGCGGGGTATTGACACATAAAGGTCATCTGCCAAGCCGACAGGGACGTTTTCGGTTGCTCCCTTCCATATCCTGCTTTCCTGGATTGTTTTCCCCCCTTCGTACAGCCGGTGCGATTCAAAAAAGCGGAAGCCGTAGTTCAGCAGTGTTTGATTTTCATTGGCGCGGGCATTTACGCTTTCGGTACCCATTACGACCGAAATTAAGCGCATATCATTGCGCAGGGCGGAGGCTACTAGGCAGTAACCGGCTTCCTCGGTATGTCCGGTTTTCACGCCATCGACAGAAGGGTCGCGGGAAAGCAGCATATTCCGGTTTTGCTGGGTTATTTTGTTGTAAGTGAATTCTTTTTGGGAAAACCAAGGATAGAAATCTGGAAATTCCTTTATTAGGTGCGTCGTAAGGATGGCAAGGTCGCGCGCAGTGGTGTAATGGCTGTCACTGGGGAGGCCGTCGCTGTTTTCGAAATGGCTGTTGACCATACCCAAACGGGAGGCATGCTGGTTCATCAATTCAGCGAAAGTGGCTTCGTTACCAGCGACATGCTCGGCTAGCGCGACACTCGCATCGTTGCCCGATTGGATAATGACACCTTTTATTAAGTCCTGGACTTCGACTTGGTCGTTAACCTTGACGAACATTTTCGAACCACTGGTTTTCCAGGCGTTTTGGCTGATAGTTACCTTGTCGTTCAATTTTAAATGACCATTCTTGATCTCGTTAAAGACCACGTAAACGGTCAGGATTTTGGTAAGGCTGGCAGGGGCAAGCTTGGTGTCTGCATTGTTTTCAGCCAGAACTTTACCGGTATGGTAATCCTGCAGGATGTAGCTGCTTGCGGCTATAGTTGGGGCGGAAGGCGTAGGGATTTCAGCATCTTCCGCTTTGGCTTTAATAAATGTAAAGGATAGGAATAAGATTAATAGAAGATGGGTTACCGAACTTTTATAAGTCATGTAATAAGCAAGTTATCTAAGAATAAGATTGCTTATTGTAACATGCGCACTATTAGTTTTGTCTGGTTTCGGTGACTATTTGAGGGTCTTTGATGCCTAATTTGGCTAATTGATAACCCAATTTTTCTGCGTTTTTGGCTGAATTAAGGGGTCCCATTTGGACTTTATAAAGGGTGTTTTTGCGATGTTTTGAAGTCCGGATGGAGGGCTCAGGTAAATGGTTTGAAGCAATTTTATCTTGCAACTTTAATGCCTTGTGTTCACTGTCAAAACTACCCAGTTCTAAGAATACATTTTTATTTTGCATTTCTGCGTTTTTCTGGATTTCCGCTAAAGCCCGGAAAGGTGAAATTGCTTTAATTTCCACTTTGCCCGTTCCTTGGCTATGTATGCCGATTTTTTTGGCGGCCGCATAAGATAAATCTAAAACCCTATTATTAGCGTATGGGCCTCTATCGTTGATTTTGACGATGACGCTTTTATTGTTTTTTAAGTTAGTGACTTCAGCATACGAAGGAATCGGCAAGGTTTTGTGGGCAGCAGTCAGGGCATACATATCGAATATCTCGCCTGTAGCCGTTTTTTTGCCGTGGAAGCCGGGTCCGTACCAAGACGCCAAACCGCGTTTTATGTATTGTGAGATACGTGGTAACCAGCTTGTTTGTTGGGTTGAATCTTCGTTGTTTGTATATTCCGTTTCGTTATCGCTTAACAAGGAATGTTCTTCCTTGAACTCTAAAAGAGATTTAACCCTTTTATGAGGGGGTTTGATAGAAATAAGTTGTTGCTTGATTTTAGAGGTGGAAGCGATTTTGGAGATAAACGGGGTTTGGATGGATGCTTCGCTGGTTTTAACTTGGTTACTCGAGCACGCGCTGAGAAGCAAAAGTAAAGGCAAAAGAAGGATGATCTTTTTCATAGTGGGATGAAACGCTTGAGATTGAATATAAATTAGAGATGGCAAGGCTCAGCTGATAAGCAGCCATTGCATAAAGGGGACTTTTGTTGTAGCGGGTAATAACATAAAAATTGTTTGATGTTGCCCATAATTCTTCGCCATTCTCTTGTTTAAAAGCGATAATTTTCGCTTTTTTGGTTGAAAGTAAAGGTGTACTTATGTTTGGGTTTGTGCCATTAGACTCAACCAATCTTAAATCTTCCTTAAGAGAGAAAACTGGATTTAGGGAATTTTGACTTTCATCACGAATTTGTATAGCAACGGTTTGGCCTGGTTTCCAACCATGTTTTGCAAAATAATTGCCGATACTGGCGATGGCGTCGTCGGTATTGTGCCAGATGTCATGGTAATTATCTTTATTAAAATCAACAGCATAGTTTCTATAGCTGCTGGGCATAAACTGAGGGATTCCCATGGCGCCAGCATACGAGCCGGTTGGCGTTAAGGGATCGATTTTCTCTTCCCGGCAGAGCAGCAAAAAATGTTCGAGTTCGCTACGAAAAAATTGACTTCTTGGCGGATAAGCGAAAGCCAGAGTGGATAATGCATCGATAACGCGATAGTGCCCCGTATTTTGTCCGTACAGCGTTTCAACGCCGATAATGGCGACGATCATTTGAGCCGGTACGCCTGTCTGTGCTTCGACCGCTTGTAACGTGCGTGCATTTTTTTGCCAAAATTGGACGCCTGCTTCTATTCTTGGCTTTTTCAGAAATATTCTTCGGTATTTGTACCAAGGCAAGCTTTCCGACGGTTTTGAAATCTTCTCGATGATGTCTGCTTTTATTTCGACTTCATCGAATAATCCGGAAAGCGCCTGTTCATCGAATTGATGTTTTGATGCCATTTCCTTTATAAAGCCATTAACATCTTCTTGGTTTTTTACAGGTGTCGTCGTGCAGGCTAAAGCAATAACGCAAAATAAAATGATGAACGCTCTGAAAGTTATATTTATCATTAGCTTGGCTAATCCCATCAATCAGGTATAAATTTTTTATGGGTATGGATAGACATCAATATTCCGAATCCGGCCAGCAAAGTGACGATCGATGTGCCGCCGTAGCTAATCATGGGTAAAGGTACGCCAACAACCGGAAGAATGCCGATCACCATGCCAATATTGACAAAGACATAGACAAAAAATGTAAAGGCCAAGCTGCCTGCCAATAAACGGCTATAGGTATCTTGCGCTTGGGTCGCTATATATAAGCAGCGCCCAATCACCAACAGGTAAAGCAGCAACAGGCCGAGGCAGCCGAACAAGCCGAATTCTTCGGCAAATACGGCAAATATAAAGTCGGTTGAACTTTCCGGTAGGAACTCAAGTTCCGATTGTTTACTACCTAGCCAGCCTTTTCCGTAAATACCGCCGGAACCGATGGCTATTTTAGATTGGATAATGTGGTAACCCTTGCCCAGCGGATCCGCTTCGGGATCTAAAAGGGTAATGATGCGGGCGCGTTGATAATCGTGAAGGGCGTAATTCCAGATAAGCGGCGCTACTGCGGAGATGAGCGCAAAAATCGCCACAATAAAGCGCCAGGACAAACCTGCAAAGAAAAGGACGGCACCGCCAGATGCGGCGACCAAAACGGCGGTACCCAAGTCGGGTTGTTTGGCAATCAGCAGCGTGGGGATCAGTATCAGTACGCCAGCGATCAAAAGCTGTTGGGGTCTGGGCGGTAGAACATGGTCGGCAAGATACCAGGAGATCATCATAGGGGTGGTGATTTTGAGCATTTCGGAAGGCTGGAAGCGGAAAAAACCGAGATCCAGCCATCGTGTCGCCCCTTTCCCGGTGTAGCCCATGACAAAAACGGCAATAAGCAGTAAAACTCCGAAACCAAATAACAAGGCGGAGTAACGTTTAAACTGGTAAGGATTGATATACGCCAGAATGCCCATGAGCAAAAATGCAAGCCCGACGCGTAGGGCTTGGCGTATTAACAGGTCGATTTCCTTGTTGCCAGCACTGTACAGAATGACAAAACTTAAGAGGGAAATCAGTAAAAGTATAATGAACAACGGAACGTCAATATGCAGTTTGGCCAATAAACGACCAATCAGCGTTGGCGAGTTAAATT
>JBGAWU010000261.1:0-4423 GCA_044227425.1 Methyloglobulus sp. | reverse complement strand
AACCGCAAGGCGTTAATACCCTTTGTTACTGCAGGTGATCCGCAGCCTGAATTTACCTTGCCGCTGATGCATGAATTAGTTAAAGCTGGCGTCGACGTTATTGAGCTGGGTGTGCCTTTTTCGGATCCTATGGCTGACGGCCCTGTCATCCAGCGGGCTAGCGAACGGGCTTTAGCTCACAAAATGAGTTTGACAAAAACCTTGGCGCTTGCCGCCGAGTTCCGTAAAACCAACCAAACGACACCATTAGTTTTAATGGGCTATCTCAACCCCATTGAAGCGATGGGTTACGAAGGCTTTGCAAATGCAGCGCAAAGGGCCGATATCGATGGCGTACTCACCGTCGACCTGCCGCCCGAAGAAGGCGAAGATTGCGCAGCCCTATTGAAAGAGCGCGGCATCGACACTATTTTCCTATTGGCTCCGAATAGCAGCGACGAGCGTATCCAAAAAATGTCGGCAATCGGAAGCGGTTATCTCTACTATGTGTCGTTGAAAGGTGTAACCGGTGCAGGGCATTTAAATATTGCCGATGTCGAAACAAAATTGAAAGGGATCAAGGCTATTACTTCACTGCCGGTTGCTATCGGATTCGGCGTTAAAGATGCAGAAACCGCCAGGACAATATCCAGCCTAGGCGATGGCGTTGTGGTCGGAAGTGCGCTGATCAGTAAAATTGAAGGTCACTTGGACAACCTGGACGATGCTAAAGCGGAAATTATCGATCTGTTATCGACCATGCGCCGGGCCATGGATAGTTAGCGGTTACAACCACTTAACGTAAAAATAAACATAACATATTACGGTAAATGCAATGAGTTGGTTTGAAAAACTAGTCCCTTCGACAATCAGGACAGATTCTTCTAATAAAAAAGGCGCGGTTCCTGAAGGTTTGTGGAATAAGTGTCCTAGCTGTAACGCTATCCTCTACAACCTTGAGCTGGAAAAAAACCTCAATGTGTGTCCGAAATGCGAACATCATATGCGGATTTCGGCGCGTACCCGTTTAAATATTCTTCTTGACGAAGAAGGGCGCGAAGAAATTGGGAAAGGCATAAAGCCGAGCGATCCGTTAAAATTCAAAGACAGTAAAAAATACAAGGACCGTATCACCCAAGCGCAAAAACATACCAAAGAAAACGACGCGCTCATCGTTATTAAAGGTTTATTAAAAGGCCAAGAAATTGTCGCTGCGGCGTTCGATTTTGATTTTATGGCGGGTTCGATGGGTTCGGTCGTTGGTGAAAAATTTATCCGCGGTGTTAATAAAAGCCTGGAACTGGGAGTTCCGTTTATAGTGTTTTCCGCTAGCGGCGGCGCCCGTATGCAAGAATCCCTGTTCTCTTTGTTTCAAATGGCAAAAACCAGCGCAGCTTTGACCAAACTGGCGGAAGCGGGAATTCCTTTTATTTCGTTCATGACCGATCCTACAATGGGCGGTGTATCGGCTAGCCTTGCCATGTTGGGCGACCTTAATGTGGCGGAACCAAATGCCTTGATCGGTTTTGCCGGCCCCCGTGTCATCGAGCAAACCGTACGGGAAAAATTACCGGAAGGTTTTCAGCGCAGTGAATTCCTACAAGAACATGGCGCAATCGACATGATTATCGACCGCCGTGAGATGCGGGATAAGATTGCCTCGATACTGGCGATGCTGACAGAAAACCAAAGCGCGGTAGAAGGCTTTCAACCCGGATCAATGCCGGAAATTGAACAAGAAACCGATGCAATCGTAGACACCCAGGAAAAAAATGAGCCGGAACAACCTTCCGAACAGGAAAGTTAATTTACATACCCCATGGTTCATTTTGACACGCTAAATGGTTGGCTAAATTGGCAGGAACAATCGCACCCTTTAACAATCGACCTCGGTTTGGATCGGGTAAATAAGGTTTATAAAGCACTTAATCCGGGCGGCGAAAAACCACTGACAATAACAGTGGCAGGTACAAACGGTAAAGGTTCCTGCATTGCTTACCTTGAAGCGATTTATCGCGAACAGGGCTATAGAGTGGGCGCGTATACGTCGCCCCACATCTTAAAATACAACGAAAGAGTTAAACTCGACGGTATTCCCGTCAGCGACGCTAAAATATGCCAAGCTTTTGAACGTATCGAACAAGTCCGTGACGATACCTCGCTCAGTTACTTCGAATTCGGCACATTAGCGGCGTTGGATATATTTTCCAAGGCGAATCTCGATATCCAGTTGCTTGAAGTTGGATTGGGAGGGCGCTTGGATGCAGTCAATATCATAGAACCCGATATCGCCATTATTAGCAGTATCGGCATCGATCATGTGGCATGGTTAGGCGAAACCCGCGAAGCCATCGGTTATGAAAAGGCGGGTATTTTTCGTCCCTCTATTCCGGCAATCGTGGGCGACCCATCGCCACCGAATTCGTTATTACAGGTTGCCCAAGAAAAAAATGCCCGTTTTTATATGATAGGCAACGATTTCGGCTACGTTAAACAAGCATCCGGATGGCAGTGGCATAGCAAAACGGCTTGCCTTGACAATCTACCGGAACCGGCGTTGAAAGGTGAGCATCAATTTCGCAATGCCTCTTCGGTCATCATGGCGACGATGCAATTGGCCGAAAAACTTCCGGTTAGCGGACAAGCCATAAGGAACGGGCTTTCCACTGTGCAGTTACCGGGGCGCTTCCAGTTGCTTGAGGCCGATATTCCCGTACTGCTGGATGTCGGCCATAACCCCGAGGCGGTAAAAACACTGGTTGAGTATTTAACCCAACATTTTCCGGATAAACGCATCCATGCTATCTTTTCAATGATGAGGGATAAAGATATAGCCGAAGTGTTGAGGATAATGAACCCTATTGTTTACGACTGGTTTTTCGCACCACTTGGTAACGTCAGGGCGGCTTCGGAAACGCTTATGCGTGAAATATTTTCGCAACAAGCCATGAATAATGTATCGTTTGGTTATTCCGGTTTTGTCGATGCTTTTAATTCCGCAAAAAAGCTGGCAAATGACAGTGATTTGTTACTTGTTTTCGGTTCTTTCTTTTTGGTGTCCGATTGCTTGGCTGAATTTCAAATAGGTGGTAGAAAAAATGGATCATGAATTAAAACAACGCTTAATTGGTGCGGTGGTAGTGACTGCATTGGCGGCAATCTTTATACCGATGTTATTTGATGACCCAGTCGATACGAGCGGTAAAACCGTTACGGAGCTTGCGATACCTCAAGCCCCTTCCGATTCGGCATCGGAAACCGCAAAAAATCTTCCTGAAAATAAAGAACAGGTCTTGAATAAAAGCGATACGGAACTTTCTGTGTCGGAAAGCGAAGAGATTGAACAGCCGCCAGCATCCGTAGAGAAACAAGGGGCAAATAATCCCGCCGGTTCCCAAACCGTTGAAAACGGCAACGAAACACTGGATACAAAGCCGGTTGACGACTCTGGGGATCCAGAAGGTAGCCAACAAACCGAGCCGACCTTGGATACGGGGATAGTGGAAGAAAATGAACAGGATGGAAGCCATCAAAAGCAGATAACTGAACCAGTTGTACCGGTAAAGAAGCCGAAACCGGTGCTTGAAGCAGCGCCCAAAAAGCCGGTTGTTTCGGAGAAACCGAAAGTCAAAACGGTTGCCGTAACTGAAAAAACCAAGGCTAAACCTCTTGCCGAGAAAGCCGCAACCCAAAAATCAGCTTCGAAACTCGTCCGTTATTCGATTCAGGCAGGCAGTTTCAGTAAAAAAGAAAATGCCCAAGCCCTTGTTGAAAAACTCCGTAAACAAGGATTACCGGCGTCTATGACAACGAAAGGCAATTTATATAGGGTTAAGGTAGGGCCGGAATTGGATAAAAAGAAAGCAACGGAAATGAAAGCCAAGCTGGATAAGCAAAATATCAGCAGTTTATTAACTTCCGAATAAATCAACCGTTTTGAATCGAATGCCGTTCCATAACATTTATGCAATATGATGATCTGGGTGGATAATGCGATTATCGGCCTATTAGCGATCTACACGGTTGGCGGATTGATACGCGGTTATAGCCATGAGCTGTTTTCCTTAATGGTATGGGGGATCGCCATTATCGTTGCTTGGTTTTTTAGTAACGATTTTGTGATGTTCGTTACCAAGATTTTCCCCACTACGTCAACGAGGCTTGCCGCTTCGTTTATCGCTTTGATCTTCATCACGTTGATCGTGGGTTCGATGATCAATCTTTTGTTAACCGACAGTGCAAACCCGAAAGGATTGTCAATTATGGAACGGTTGGGCGGAATTATCTTAGGCTCCGCCCACGGTCTGGTGGTCGCTTTCTCGCTTGTTGTGATTGCCGGTTTAACGCCTTTACCAAAAGAGCGCTGGTGGCAAGAGTCCCACTTTTTACCGCCTTTTCAAACATTGGCCGTTTTATTTAAGGATAATATTCCGACAAAATTGGC
>JBGAWU010000260.1:0-4431 GCA_044227425.1 Methyloglobulus sp. | reverse complement strand
TTTGTATGTATTTTTTCATGACCGCAATTCCAAGATTTTGCTACGTTAAAAAATAAAATCGGACAAACTTAAAAGACACTTAATCTTACCTGCTAAGAAACTATTTACCAACCTTTCCGGTAGGTTTTACGCCGTAATTGAACCAGCCTTTCCCCACCCTTTGCTTTTAATAAAATATTACTGTTCATTTATTCCTCGCCAAATGAAATTCAAGCAAAAATTAAGCCATAAAATAAATGCTTTTACTATTTCCCGGTATGTTAAAAAAATCTTCAATTTGGAATTCCAATTTTCATTATTCAACATGCCTATCGGTAAATATTGGTACTTCACTGACAATTTTTGTCAGCATGTTTGAGTCTGTTCGCGGTAATTTCGCCGGGCACAACCATTACCATCCGCTTTCTTTCACCAATGTCACCACGGACAGCCGGGCAAGACGGCTTGCAAAACTTTCCGCTTCCGTGGACAAAGACAACCGACCCCGGATTGTGTTGGTTGAGATTATCCGGTTTTCCGGCAGCTTAAGAAGAATTCTATAAATCCCTTGCTCAGGGATAAGTTGCTTCTCTGTATCCGGCCTGACTGCGATTTCGCCGCCGTAAGCGGACGCCAACTCTTCAACATTCAACGCTTTAGTCCCTGTGCGCTCAACAGCCATGATCGAAACCGGAAAGGGGGCAAAATCACCGCCTTCAGGATAGAAACGGCCTTCGCCGCCAACGTTTAGCTTCTCCAAATCGGCTTCTTCCGTATAGGCGATAACCGATTCGGTTGTACTCTCCACTATGCCCAAAGGCTCATCTTTCGCCAGCCATTCGCCCGGAAGCAGCCAATCGGACAAATCCCTTACATGGCCTTCAAAAGTAGCACGTACCGTCAGCTTGGCTTTGATGTCCTTTAATCCCTTCAGTTCCGCCCGTGTCGATTGAAGCTCTTCATAATCGACGGGATTATTTCGTGCAAGTGCCAACTCCAAACTTTGCGAAGACAACTTTTCCATTAATTCGTTTAGCTTTAGCTGCGCCGCCTTGATTTTATAATCCAAATCGGGCGAAACCAGCTTTACCAGGATTTGGCCCGACTTGACGATATCCCCTTCCTTAACGAGCACTTCGCTAACCTGGGCCGCTTCGATACTATAAAAAGTGTATTCAGCTTCCCCCCGCAACAATCCGGGAACCAAAATATGGGATTGCCATGGGATAAATAACCCTACCAATAAAACTATCGGTACGAGCCAAGCCGGACGGGGACGAAGGGAATGACGCCGCTCCTTGATTAATTTACGCCATTCATTTATTTCTTTCGCTATCGGCCTGACGACAAACCAGCCGATTTCGACCGCAAACAGCGCCAACCCTAAGACTTTGAAGAAAAAGTAATAGACAGCCCACGCAATTCCAGTAAACAGTATCAGTCGATAAATCCAGATGCTGTAAGCATACCCAATTAAAAATCGATGGCGGTTTTGAGGAAAATGCTCCGGCGGCATAATTTCAAACCCGAATAAAGACTCCCTTAACTGCCACAACGCCAATTTGAAGGAACGGTCTTGCAGGTTAGGCATGTCCAGAATATCGGACATAATGTAATAGCCGTCGAAGCGCATGAATGGGTTAAGGTTAATGCCCAGCGTTATAAGCCACGCGCTGCTTGCCAATAAATACATTCCGCTTCGGAACGCCCCGTCAGGAAGCACCGTCCAAAAAATCGTCGCCAAGGCGGCAAGCGTCAATTCGGCCAGCATACCTGCCGAATCGATGATTAGCCGGTCTTGTCGCTTCGGCAAGCGCCAGGCGTCGGTGACATCCGTCCACAGCACCGGCATCCCCAACATCAACGCAACACCCATCGTCGGCACCCGACAACCAAAATGGCTGGCGGCAAATGCGTGTCCCATTTCGTGGACAACTTTAGATAACGACATCATCCCTACGGTTGCCAATATCCCTTCCGCCGAAAACGAATACACAAAACTATGGGTGAATGCACTCCATTGCTGTGAAACGAGATAAACGGCAAGGCAAATACCCAAAAACAGTAATCCGATAAAACGCCGATGAAAAAAAATATCTATTACCGGCAGGGCTTTTTTCAAGTAGCGATCCGGCTTTAATAACGGTATCCGTAAAAACAAATAGTTATGAAGCAACCATGTCCAAAATCCCGGTTTTGACGCATATCTCATTTTTGCAAAGTGTAAGCTGGACTCCCTACCTTTCGGCTTCGCCAACTGGTTTTGCTCAAGGAATTTTTCGAATTGTTCAATATCGCCCAGTTCCAGGTCGATTGGGGTTTCCGTCCTAATGGATTCCGCAATCGCTTCGGGATTCCCCATACCCCAGCGGTGCAAACATTCAAACTCAAGCCAGCCGATCCGGAAATACCGGTGCACCGCAGGATCGTACAATGTCCAGGTCGGCGAACCGTCATAGGCGCGCGGACCTTCAACGAGGCTCAAGTCATCGCGTAAGGCCAGCCATTCTTTCGGCTTATCTTCTTGCTGAAACCCTATAGCGCCAGCCATAAGCGAAGCGTACGAATAGGTTTGCGCAATAACCACAAAATAAAAGGTTTACGGCTCCCATACAGTTTTGCCGTCCCGTGATAACCCAGTCGCGGCAACGCCGCCCGCTCGATAAAATCAGCCTTCAAACGGTAAGCCATAATTTCCGACGGTGTCAGCGATGCCCGGTAACTGAAATAGTTCAGGCGGGCTTCCAAAGGCTTATGAGGTGTGATATTCGAAAAAAACAGTACGTCGTCCCCAGGTTCCAAGGCGATCAAATCCTCCATTGGCAAATGGACTTCCAATTCCACTGCATCCGGGTCGGCAACCGCCATTATTTTTTCACCCTGTTTGACGGGTCGACCCAACCAGTCGTTCGGATCATCGAACACGGTAACTCCTGCAATGGTCGCATTAACATCGCAACGCTTTAACAGCGTACCGACATACTCAACCTCGGCTGCTTCCTGCTCCCATTTGCTTTTCAAGCCCGCAAGTTTGTACTTGACTTTCGGATCCAGCATTGCTTCCTGGGTTGTCTGGAGATATTCGGTTTGTGCGCTGTCCCTTTTTTCTTTCGCGACTTCAAGGCGGCTTTTTAATTCGGCCTTATCCAACGAAAATAATTTTTGTCCCACCTTGACGGTTTCATTCGGTTGCACATAAAAGGACTCGACTATTCCTTCAAGCGGAGACCGAACCAAATTCGGCTTATAAGCCACCACTTCCGCTTCCGCCAGCACCGATTGACGGATCGGAAAAAACAGGGCGAGGACGACGAACGCTGCGAGGATAAGCTGGTTCTTCCGGAGCTTAAGCCGGTCATAAAATGGAACTACCGGTTTTGCGGCTTCACCTAACGAATAAGCATGGCCATAAGCTTCTATCAGATAACTAAGCAGGTGTATCTCCGCCTCGTTCCACGCCGTTTCCCGAAACAAAGCCAAGACGTACCGGTTGCCGAAAACCGATGGGACAGGCAACCAAAGGCCATGTTCCGGCACCCAATCGACCCACTCTGCAGCAAGCTCTTTCGGTACTTCTTGTGCGGTAAAAGGCATGATTTTATTCGCGTTCTCGCTCCTGCTTAAATGTTGCAGCATAGGTGTAAGCCAGAGCGCATACGGGCTGTTGGGTTCCGGTTTGGCAACGCCCGAAACAGCTTCGATAGTTCCGTTGTCCTTTCGCCACAGGACGGCTTGACGATAAGGGATTAATTCCGAGGTTTCATTGACTAGGACATAGGGCAGCTCTTTAACCGATGCCTGCCTAGCCCTCCGCTCCAGTTGGAGCAGAAGCGTTAACCTGATTAATTGGTGGTTTAAACGCTCGCTCACCCGGGAGGACTTAGTTCGATATAGCCACTCATCCCAGGCAGCAATTCTGATGAATTACCTTTGATGCGGCCATAAACTTTTATCGTTTGGCTTACCGGGTCTACCCTGCCGCCTAACCGGATGATTTCTGCGTCGTATGCTTTTTTGGTTTCATCGAGCGTCACCTTAAAGGTAACGCCTGCTTTAAGGTTGGGCAATTCTCGGGACGGTGCAATAAATTCTATTTCCAAATCCTTATCGTTAACGATTTCCATTAAAGGTTCGCCATCTTTCACGGATTGATATGCCCTAGCCATTACCTCGACGACTTTTCCCGAGAACGGCGCTTTAATCGTGCATCGGTCAATCACCGCCTCCGCAACCTTAACATCGGCTTTTGCCTCATCCTCTTCCGTTTTGGAAACGGCAAGCTCCAAAGTACTGATTGAATTTAGCTTTGCCAGCTTTTGATTGACTTCGTAGGTTTTTCTCTTTTTTTCTAACGTCGCCTTGGCCTTGCTTAATTCTGCGGATTCCAGGTTGCAATGATAACCGACCAGCACCTGCCCTGTGCTGAAACGTTCGCCGTCCCGAATATTAAGC
>JBGAWU010000025.1:0-12231 GCA_044227425.1 Methyloglobulus sp. | reverse complement strand
CCTGTAGGGATTTTGCTTCCCCCAGTTGCTCAAGTCCTTTTTTTTTACCTTCTCGGGGTTTGTCGTGTGCTTAAATGGGTGCGGTTTCCGGTGTTTTCCTTTCTCCGGCACAATGGATCCCCTGTCCATGACCTCGGTTAGGAGGTCGGCTATATTTTTGGCATCCTGGAACAGCCGCGCCTTTTCGTCAAGCGCAAAGTGCCGCCCTAGCCCCTTGCTCAGCATGACCTCAAATTCCCCTGTGGCTAGGATATGCCCGTCCATAATGGTGTTGCCCATGCTCAGGTGCCTGTAGCGCAACAGCGTTTCGCAACAGGCGTGGACGAGCGGCGTCATTCGGTCGTCTATGTCTTGGTGCATGTCGGCGGCAATGGCCTCATTCAAGACAAAATCGATGCCGTTACCTCCGCGCAACACAAAGCGGAACAAAAAAATGGAGGCTTCATTCCCGGCTATGTTTTTCAATTCCACCCCGTCTTTGAGGACAAAAAACACGGATCAGCCCGCCGTTGCAATTGTTACAGTCAGCCGTTGCCTGTCGCCTTGTCAATGCGCGCAGTTAGTTTTTTGCCAGGCTTGAAGGTCACGACACGCCGAGGGGCGATGGTTTTTTCTTCGCCAGTCTTGGGGTTCCTGCCCGGACGGGCGTGTTTGTCGCGCAACCCATAATTGCCGAACCCTGAAATCTTGACGGGTTCGCCCCGTGCCAAGGGAGCCTTCATGGATTCAAAGAAATTGTCCACCAGTGACTTTGCTTCGCGTTTGCCCAAGCCCAACTCATCAGTTAGCCGTTCGGCAAAATCTACTTTTGTTATGGCCATATTGTCAGTCTTTATGCGTTGCCGCTAAAATCGATTTATAGTGGGTAAAGGAACGGAATCACCCCACGTCCTTGTCGTTACCCATTGATGGCATCCTTCAGAGACTTGCCCGGTTTAAAGAAAGGGACTTTGGCCGCCGCAATCGTGATTTCCCTGCCAGTTTGTGGGTTGCGTCCTGTCCGTTCTGCCCTATCCTTGACCCCAAACGTGCCAAAACCGACCAAGGTGACCGAGTCCCCGGCAATTAATGTGTTTTCGATGGCCTTTTGCACGGCATCAAGGGCACGCCCCGCGTCTGCCTTGGTTAAATCAGCTTGTTCAGCGATGGCGTTGATAAGTTCGGACTTGTTCATTAGCGATTCCTTGGGCTAAGTTTAAACGTTTGAAAACCTTATTTATAGCCTATATCGGGGCATAAAAAAACAGGTTACAGAAAAAACCAGATGGCAAAGGGACTCAGGATAAAAGCCACGGCTCGGTAAATGGTGCGCGGAAATACATAGAACTTGGAAGCGGCCGCTCGGAACGGGTGAATTAAAGGTGTTTTGGTCGTCAATTGACGGCCCAGACCGTGTAAAAACGCACTAAAGTTTTTCAGCCAGATCAGATTGCGGCTTGGATGGCACCCTACTGATTGTGTCACGGCTAATTTTTTAATGCTTATTGGGCGGATGGTTTTAAAAATCGCCCCTGAGTGCTTATGCTCTGGCCACAATTGTGTTTGTTTGGCCACCATAAAGCGCAGTCCAGGCTTTGATGGCCAGTATTTTTATCACCCGCTTCAAGTTGTAAGCCAACACATGCAGGCTCATTTCGGTGCTGACATGCGTTAATGTCCTCATCAAGAAATGAGCGGAGCCCATCCACAGTTTGATCGTTCCATAGGGGTGCTCAACCGTCTGACGGCGGATGCGCATACTGTCGGGGGCAAGATCCAGGCGGGTTTGCATGGCATCAAGGACGTCTTCGTGCTCCCAACGTGTCACTTTCCGCTGCTTGTCGGGGGTGCACTTTGTCTTGAGTGCACACTGTTGGCAGGATGAGCTCCAGTAACGATGAAGCTTCATCCCTCGTTCGACCCGAACATATCGCCATTTCAACCGTTGCCCGGCAGGGCAGCGATATTCGTTGGTTTTTGTATCATAAACGAAATGCTCCTTGCCGAAGCGACCCGCTGCTGTCGCATTGGAGGTAACGGTCTTGGGAACGATAGCGATAATACCGGCTTGATGGCAACTCAAAATCTCTTTGCCCTTGAAATAACCCCGGTCGGCAACGACGGTTAGGTTCTGGGTTCCTACTGCAGCTCGGGCCTGCTTAGCCACTGTTGTCAGTTGATCCCGGTCAACCCCAACATTGGTCACTTCGTGGGCGACAATGAGATGGTGTTTAGTATCAACTGCTGTTTGGACATTGTAGCCAACGATGCCTGTACCCCGCGTTTTCATGGAACGGCAATCAGGGTCGGTGAGGGAGATTTGTTTATCCGGCGTTTCGTCAAGTTGGACTTCTATGTCCTTGAGTATTTTCATCTGTTCCTTTAAGGCCGTAATCTTGTCTTGTAGCCGTGTTGTCCTGGCCTCTGCAATGATGGGTTCTTGCCGGTCGGCGCTATCAAGCGCCGCCAGATAGCGGTTGATACTGGATTCAATCTCTTTCATGCGCCGTTCCAGCTTGGCGCTGGTAAAATTCCGGTCACGGTTGTTGACCGCCTTGAACTTGCTGCCATCGATAGCCACCAAGGCTTCTGAAAACAAACCCAACTGCTGGCAAAGCATCACAAACTGTCGGCAGACACCGCGTATGGCTTTACCGTTGTCTTTGCGGAAGTTGGCAATGGTTTTAAAGTCAGGTGTTAGACGCCCAGTCAGCCACATGAGCTCCACGTTGCGATAAGCTTCTTTTTCCAGGCGGCGGCTGGACTGGATACGGTTGAGGTAACCGTAGATGTAGAGATTTAAGAGAACTGAGGGGTGGTAAGATGGCCTGCCAGTGGCCGCTGGATCGACACGGACAAAGCCTAACTGGAACAAGTCCAGTTCATCAACAAAAACATCGACTACCCGGACCGGATTGGTTTCCGAAACATAGTCATCTAAACTCTCTGGCATCAACGTCGTTTGGCTGCGGCATTCGCCTTCTATGAAACGCTTCATCAGCATTGGCTCCATCTTCATGGTATGCCTAATTATATCATCACGTTTTTACACGGTCTGGGCCAAGAGCAGACGATTAGAGCCATATTGTAGTTTTCCTGAAACCGGACACTCGGATACGGGTTCGGGCAATATATCAAAATAGAACGTCAAAATAATTTCCATTGGGTCAAATTGTTATTGCGTAGCAGGCAGAGGTCAATTATTTGTTTACTCGGATAGAGACCCGTTTGATCATTTCCTACCTAAAATTCATCTTGACCTACTGGAGTAGTAGGCTATCATTCTGTCATGATCAAAGCGCGTCGCCACAATATCCGTTTATCGCTGGTACTGATGTTTACAGTGCTATGTCATTTCGGTTTTGATCAAACGCTGTTTTCAAGTTACGTCTGGTGTTTTGAATTCGATGGCCATACCCAGATGGAACCTGCCGGGCATCATCATGATGCTAAATCACCATCTATTGCTTTGGATAAACAAGCCACTACATATCAGTCAGGCACTGGACATTCCAATTGCATCGATGTCTCGGTATCGGATGGTGATCAGGTCTGTAGCCCAAAGCCGGTAAAAGATTTATTCAAATTGCCCGCCTTTCCATTAGGTTTGACGCTCTGGCTTTTCGTTCTTAATCTATCTCTTGTTGTAAGTGCTAACCGAATTCCATTCCTAAGATACCGGCCTTTTATCGATTCTGGCCAACTTGCCCTGCGTACCACCGTCCTACTGAATTAGCCACTTCATAAAACTTAATTCGCCATAGGCGTTGCAATGTCTGATTGCAGCCTTGGCTGGAAATGATTAATTTTATTGAAGAGGTATTTTATGTCACCACACCCAATGCTGCGGCGTATAAGCGGCATCGTTCTATTTTTCTTGTTGGCGCAGCTTAGCTATGTCAAAGCGGCAGACGAAAAAAAGGAAACACTACCTGTTGGGCAAACGTCTCAAAATTATGCCGCCCTTCAACTCGATGAACCGACCGGTGAGTTAACTTTACCACAAGCACTGGCGCTGGCCTTGCTCAAAAACCCGGAGTTAGCTGCCTATTCAGATGAAGTCCGGGCGCAAGAAGCTGCAACACTTCAAGCCGGGTTACTGCCTAACCCAGTATTTGGCGCTAATGCAGGTAACTTCGGAAATAGCGTGACTCATGGCTTCGATGGCGATGTGGTCACATTGCAACTCAGCCAGCTTATCGAACTTGGTGGAAAACGTGCGGCCAGGATTACGGCGGCGCAGCTGTCAAAACAATTAGCTGACTGGGATTATGAAACCAAGCGTGTGGACGTGTTTACCTGGGTGTCTTTGGCCTTTATTGATGTCCTGTCCGCGCAACAGCGCCTCGCACTCACCCAACAAATGCAATCGCTGGCACAGAAGATGTTGGCCAGCACCTCTGCCCGTGTCCAGTCGGGTAAGGTTTCCCCGGTCGAAGAAAGCAAGGCAAAAATTGCGCTCGCTTCGGCGCAAATTGAATTCCAACGCAGCCAGCGGGAACTGAAAGCCACAAGGAATCGTTTGGCCGCGACCTGGGCAAGCACCAAGCCCCGTTTTGATCAGGTAAAAGGGAGCCTGGAAAACGAACAACCCCCTCCCGCCATCGAAACCTTATTGCACCGTATTAGCGATAATCCTGACCTAGCCCGCTGGGCAACCGAGATCACCCAACGCCAATCCATGGTTGCTCTGGAAGAATCAAAAGCCATTCCCGATGTCACCGCAACTGTTGGCGGCAGCAAATATTTAATGCCGAACGATTACGCCTTGCTGGTGGGTTTCTCTGTCCCTCTGCCGGTTTTTGACCGGAACCAAGGCCGCATCAAGGAAGCGGAACACCGCCTAGCCAAAGCAGAAAACGAAAAAGAGAGCGCCGAAATTCGCATCCAGACAGCCTTGAATACCGCCTACCAACGCCTTAGCACTGCTTTTGCGGAAGTGAATACGCTACATCGCGATATTTTGCCGAATGCCGAGAGCGCCTACAACGCGGCCACTATCGGCTACCGTTATGGGAAATTCGGGATTTTAGATGTGCTGGATGCCCAGCGAACCTTATTCAGCACACAAAACCAGCATTTACAGGCAGCTGCCGAGTACCACAAAGCCCTGGCCGAAGTAGAACGACTGGTTGGCGGTGGGTTGAACCGCACGAATAAAGCACCTAATTAGAGACTAACCCATGACATCAAAACAACTTAAGATTATTTTTGGCTTGATTGCGCTTGGCATTGTCCTAGGCATCTTGATCTTGAACCTTAAAACTCCCTCCGTCAGCGAAGAACCTGAAGGCGGCTCTGAAAAGGCTGAAGAAAATAACGGATCTCATGGCGGACAGCTATTGGTGAACGGCGATTTCAGCATTGAAGTGCGACTTTCCGAAGAAGGAGGGGAACCGCATTTTCAAATTTATCAGTACGACAAAGGGAAATTACAACCCCCGCGTTCCGGCAGTCTCCTCATGTATTTAACCCGTCCGGACGGCCAATCGCAACTGATTGACTTCGAGGTTAACCGTGATGCCCTGGTCAGCAAGGAAGTCATCGAGGAACCGCATGTATTTGATGCCCTTATTACGACCAAGACCCATTATGGTTCCTTGGAGTTTAAGTTTAGCAAGGCCGAAGGCAAAATTGAGCTAAGCGACCAACAAATCAAGGACAATGGCATTGATATCGAAACGGCTGGCTCAGCCAAAATCAGGGCGACGGCTATCTTGCCCGGCGAAATTCGGTTTAATGAGGATAAAACTTCGCACATTGTTCCTCGTGTTTCCGGTATCGTCCAGGACATCCAGGCCAATAGTGGCCAGCAAGTTAAAAAAGGACAGCTACTGGCAATTATTGCCAGCACCAGCCTGTCTGAACAGCGCAGTGAACTGTTATCTGCACAAAAACGGCTGGAGTTGGCCAAAGGCACATTCGAGCGGGAAAAATATTTGTGGCAAGCCAAAATTTCCGCCGAGCAGGATTATTTGCAAGCCCGCCAACTCTTAAGTGAAGCCGAAATTGCCCTAAACAATGCCCAGCAAAAACTGCGGGCGCTCGGTGCCAAACCCACGGCTACAGGAAACCCAGAAGAGCTTAATCGCTACGAAATACATGCACCTTTCGACGGGATGATCGTCGAAAAGCATATTGCCTTGGGAGAAGCGGTAAAAGATGATGCCAGTATTTTTACCCTGACGGATTTATCGTCAGTGTGGGCTGAAATTGTGGTGTCCGCCAAAGACCTAAATATTGTTCGGGTCGGGCAAACCGCTACCATCAAGGCAACGGCCCTGGATTCCACCGCTACCGGCACCGTCTCTTATGTTGGCTCCTTGATGGGTGAACAAACCCGGACGGCCAAGGCCAGGGTCACTTTAGCCAACCCCGATCTGGCGTGGCGGCCTGGACTCTTTATTAATGTCGAAATGGTTAGCAATGAAACGGAAGTGCCTGTCGCTGTTGTGGCGGAAGCCGTACAATTGATTAACAACGAACCTACGGTTTTCGTCCGTATACCCGGAGGTTTTATTACGCAACCGGTTGAGACTGGCCGTTCCGATAACCATTCGGTTGAAATATTAAAGGGTCTAAAACCCGGCGCACACTATGCTGTTAATGGTAGCTTTGTCCTTAAATCGGAACAAGGCAAAGCAGGGGCTTCCCATGAGCACTAATGCCATCGATGCTTGCAACTCGCTATCTATGAGCAAGCAATCAGGGGACGATAGCCATGTTTGAACGGATAATACGCCTCGCCATTGAACAACGTTGGCTGGTCATGATTGCCGTGGCCGGGATTGCCGCCGCCGGTTTTTATAATTATCGGGTTTTGCCTATCGATGCCGTCCCGGACATCACCAATGTCCAGGTACAAATCAATACCTCGGCGTCCGGTTATTCTCCCTTAGAAATCGAGCAGCGGATTACTTTCCCCATCGAAACCGTGATGTCGGGTTTGCCGAATTTGGAACAGACCCGCTCACTGTCTCGGTACGGACTTTCCCAAGTGACCGTGATCTTTAAAGACGGCACCGATGTGTATTTTGCCCGGCAATTGGTCAATCAACGGATACAGGAAGCGAAGGACAAACTACCGCCCGGCGTAACGCCGTTAATGGGGCCGATCTCTACCGGTTTAGGCGAAATTTATTTATGGACGGTCGAAGCCAAGGACGGTGCCAAAAAACCGGATGGGACAGAGTATACCCCGACCGATTTAAGGGAAATTCAGGACTGGATCATTAAACCCCAACTGCGCAATGTGCCGGGCGTGACCGAAATCAATTCGATTGGCGGCTTTGCCAAACAATATCAGGTTGCCCCTAATCCGGAAAAACTGGCCTCCTATGGACTGACACTGGAAGATGTTGTAACTGCACTTGATCGTAATAACAATAATGTCGGCGCGGGGTATATTGAAAGGCATGGCGAACAATACTTAATCCGTGCGCCTGGACAGGTGCATACCATCGAAGACATCAGTGAAATCATCCTGGGGACTGTCCAGGGTGTGCCGATCCGGATTCGCGATATTGGCGATGTTGGCATCGGAAGAGAATTACGGACCGGGGCGGCTACTGAAAATGGCCGTGAAGTGGTATTGGGTACAGTTTTCATGTTGATTGGCGAAAACAGCCGTAGTGTGTCACAAGCGGTTGACCTGAAAATGCGGGAAATCAACCGGACGTTGCCGGAAGGCGTGGAAGCGATGACCGTATATGATCGAACGGTGCTGGTGGACAAGGCCATCAACACGGTCAAAAAGAACCTGGCCGAAGGCGCCATCCTGGTCATCGTGATTTTGTTCCTGTTTCTGGGCAATATTCGGGCGGCCATTATCACGGCAATGGTCATCCCCTTGTCGATGTTGTTCACTTTTACTGGCATGGTAAGTTATCAAGTCAGCGCGAACCTGATGAGCCTCGGTGCGCTCGATTTTGGCGTCATAATCGATGGTGCCGTGGTCATCGTCGAAAACTGCGTCCGCCGTTTAGCCCATGCCCAAATGCACAAAGGACGCAATTTAACGCGTGTCGAACGATTCGAAGAAGTCTTTACGGCATCTAAAGAAGCCCGCCGTGCCTTGTTATTCGGGCAATTAATCATCATGGTGGTATATCTGCCGATTTTTGCCTTGACTGGTGTGGAAGGAAAAATGTTCCATCCGATGGCCTTTACGGTCGTCATCGCCCTTGTCGGCGCAATGATCCTTTCGGTCAGTTTCATACCGGCGGCGGTCGCGCTGTTTATTGGCAATAAAGTCGATGAAAAAGAAAATGTCATCATGCATTCCGCCAAACGGGTATATGCGCCGGTTCTTGATACAGTCATGGCAAATAAACCAGTGGTCGTGACCTTTGCCATTATTGCGATTATCTTGTCTGGCTTGCTGTTGACACGCATGGGCAGCGAATTTGTCCCCAGCCTCAACGAGGGTGATTTTGCCATTCAAGCTTTACGCGTTCCAGGAGCCAGCCTGTCCCAGTCCGTTGCCATGCAACAACAGATCGAAACCACCCTGAAACAGCAATTTCCAGAAATTGACCGTGTTTTTGCGCGTACCGGCACCGCCGAGATCGCCTCCGACCCTATGCCGCCTAATATTTCCGATGGTTACATCATGCTCAAGCCGCAAGACCAATGGCCTGATCCTAAAAAGCCAAGGGATACGCTGTTAGCCGAAGTTCAGGAAGCCACGAATAAGCTACCGGGGAATGTCTATGAATTTTCACAACCGATTCAACTTCGTTTCAACGAGCTGATTTCGGGTGTGCGCAGTGACGTTGCCATCAAAGTGTTTGGCGACGACATGGTGGTTTTGAATGAGACCGGTAACAAGATCGCCGCCATTGTTGAAAAAATACCCGGTGCATCAGAGGTCAAGGTGGAACAAACTACCGGCTTACCCATGCTGACCGTCAATATTGACCGGGACAAGACTTCCCGATACGGCCTTAACATCGGTGATGTCCAAGATACCGTCGCTACCGCGATTGGCGGCAAGGAGACCGGTGCCCTGTTTCAAGGTGACCGCCGTTTTGACATTATCGTACGGTTATCGGAAAACTTACGTAGTGATCTGGAAGCCATCAAACGCTTGCCGATCTCTTTGCCCCGTGCGCCAGGCACGTTCGATAAAGCCACCTACATTCCTTTATCGGAGGTTGCCAGCCTGGAATTAGCGCCTGGGCCGAACCAGATCAGCCGGGAAAATGGCAAACGCCGCATTGTGGTGAGCACCAATGTCCGTGGGCGAGACCTCGGCTCATTCGTGGCCGAAGCCGAACTGCGGCTCCAACAAGAGTTTAAGGTGCCAGCCGGTTATTGGACTACCTGGGGAGGTCAGTTTGAGCAACTGCAATCCGCCACGCAACGGCTTGAAATTGTTGTCCCCGTTGCTTTGCTGCTGGTGTTCACCCTGCTGTTCATGATGTTCGGTAATGTTAAAGATGGTTTGCTGGTTTTCAGCGGAATTCCTTTTGCCCTGACCGGTGGTTTGGTGGCGTTATGGTTAAGGGACATCCCTTTGTCCATTTCAGCCGCTGTAGGCTTTATTGCCCTTTCCGGGGTGGCGGTGCTTAACGGGCTGGTCATGATTGCTTTCATCCGCAACCTGCGTGAAGAAGGCCTGCCCCTCGACAAAGCGATTATTGAGGGGGCATTGACCCGGTTAAGGCCAGTGCTGATGACGGCATTAGTCGCGTCATTTGGTTTCGTACCGATGGCTATTGCCACTGGGACCGGGGCTGAAGTCCAGCGGCCTTTGGCCACTGTGGTGATCGGGGGCATCCTGTCGTCAACCATGCTGACATTGCTCGTGTTGCCAATCCTGTACTGGTTTGCCCATCATAAGGATGAACAAACCGAAGTGTTGGCATCTGAAATGGCACCCATTGGAATCAGTGAGGATCAATAGATGAAATCATGCAATCAACCTAAAAGTCAATGTGGTTGTGCTGGAGATAAACCGGAAAACAATCAGCCAATCGGATCAAAACCTGCAAGTGGGATGACCTTCAAGATTGAAGGACTGGACTGCGCCGAAGAAGTCGCCACTTTAAAAAGCGCGATCGGCCCGCTAGTGGGCGGCAGTGACAAGCTGGCATTTGATGTTTTAAATGGCCGGATGACGCTTTTGCCTGATGCCGACGAGCCGGTGACTGAAAAAACCATCATTACAGCGGTTGCCGCCACCGGCATGAAAGCCACCCGCTGGCAAGCCGGTCAGGCACAAGAAGATCAAACACGGTTGCACCGTTCAAAGACTGTTTATACCTTACTGAGTGGTTTGTTTATCGTTATCGGCATGTTGATTCATGTCGCCCTGGCCGGTGGTTTTTCTGACCTACAAACTTTCCTTAGCCAACCTGAAAATTGGTCCATTCAATGGGATGTGATCACTCAATATCTGACCAGCTTATTAAATGCACACAAACAGCAAGCGATGCCCCTGCCGGAAAAAATCGCCTTTGGCCTGGCGGTTGTTTTCGGTGCCCGTCATGTGATTGTTAAGGCCTTTTATGCCTTGAAACGTTTGCGTGCCGATATGAATTTATTAATGACCATTGCCGTCATCGGCGCTATGTTCATTGATGAATGGTTTGAAGCGGCGACCGTGAGTTTCCTGTTTGCCCTGTCCCTGGCGATTGAAAGTTGGAGTATTGGCCGCGCCCGCCATGCGGTTGAAGCGTTGCTGGATTTGGCTCCCTCTACTGTGAAGGTCAAGGATGAATCCGGACAGGAACGTGTCATGCCTGCCGCAGAAGTACCGGTCGGCACTCGTTTCATTTTAGCGCCCAGCGATAAAATCCCCTTGGACGGCGACGTGTTAGCGGGGTTTAGCGCTGTTAATCAAGCGCCGATCACGGGCGAAAGTATGCCGGTTGCCAAGCAAGTGGGCGATGAAGTATTTGCCGGCTGTATCAATGGCGAAGGGACGCTGGAAGTCCGATCAACCAAACTCGCTACGGATACCACGCTGGCACAAATCACTCGACTCGTAGGGGAAGCCCACGGTAAACGAGCCGAAGTTGAGCAGTGGGTTGAAAAGTTTGCGAGAATCTATACCCCGGTCGTGATGATCGTAGCCCTGGCTGTATTTATTATCCCGCCTTTGTTTTTTAAGGGTATCTGGAACGAGTCGTTCTACCATGCTTTGGTGTTGCTGGTGATTGCCTGCCCTTGCGCGTTGGTGATTTCAACGCCGGTCAGCATTGTCGCGGCGATGGCCTGTGCCGCCCGTCAAGGCGTTCTGGTCAAGGGGGGGATATATATTGAAATACCCGCCCATCTGAATGCGATTGCCTTTGATAAAACCGGAACGTTGACCTGCGGTGAGCCAATAGTCACTGGTGTTTACCCATTTAATAACCATAGTAAAGAAGAATTGTTAAGCCGCGCTGCCGCACTGGAAATGCGTAGCACTCATCCTCTGGCTAAGGCCATTTTAAAATATACAGAAGACTTGGGTATCACGGTTGCCAGTGCTGACAACGTGACAGTCCAACCGGGCAAAGGCATTACCGGACTTTTCAATGGCACTGATTTCTGGTTGGGATCGCGTCGTTATTTATTAGAGCGTAGCCAGGAAGTTAAGGAAATCAGCGATCAAGCGGTTGCCCTTGAACAGACCGGGCAAACAGTCGTTGCCATCGGCAATGACCGGCACGTTTGCGGTCTCATTGCTATTGCCGATCAACCGCGCGCAGAAACTAAATCGATTTTGTTGTCCCTCAGACAAAAAGGGATCAAACACCTGGTAATGTTGACCGGCGATAATCAAGTTACCGCGAATAACATCGCGGCTCAAATCGGTATTGATGAGGTTCGAGCGGAATTATTGCCTGCCGATAAAGTCGAGATTGTCACTCAAATGGTCGAAAAATACGGGCAGGTGGCGATGGTTGGCGATGGCGTTAATGATGCTCCGGCGCTGGGACGAGCCAATTTGGGGATAGTGATGGGTGGGTTGGGATCGGATGCGGCCATCGAAATCGCTGATATTGCGTTAATGAGCGATGATTTATCCAAGCTCCCTTGGTTAATCGCCCATTCCAAAAGGACACTGGCAATTATCCGGCAAAATATTACTTTTGCACTTACCGTTAAAGCCGCGTTCGCGGTGTTGGCATTTATGGGTGTTGCAACCTTATGGGAAGCCATTGCAGCTGATATGGGAGCTTCCTTATTGGTCGTTGCAAACGGATTGAGATTACTCCAGCCCAAAAACGCTTCTTCTAAATAAACTAAACAACCTTTGAA
>JBGAWU010000259.1:0-4443 GCA_044227425.1 Methyloglobulus sp. | reverse complement strand
TGCCCATCTCGGCATTGCCGTGTTTGTTGTTGGGATAAAGTTGACGTCCATTTACAGCGTCGAAAAAGACCTTCGGATGGCACCGGGCGAGACCGTTGATATGTCGGGGTATCTATTTAAGTTTCATCAGGTCAAAGAAACCCAAGGGCCTAATTACATGGCTCAGCAAGGTTCGATTACCGTGAGTCACGATGGCAATGAGGTTGACAAGCTGGAACCGCAAAAGCGGGTTTATCGGGTTCAAAAAATGCCGATGACCGAAGCCGCAATCGATGCCGGTTTATTCAGGGATTTATTTGTCGCTATCGGCGAACCCTTGGGAGATGACGGCGCCTGGAGTTTCAGGGTTTATTATAAATCCTTTATCCGGTGGATATGGCTGGGCGCAATTTTTATGGCAATCGGCGGGTTTTGTGCGACGTGCGATAAGCGTTACCGGAATAAACCGAAACAGTCGGTCTAGTACAAAATGCTCAAATACATCATACCGCTCGTATTATTTATTGTCATGGCCGTTTTTTTGGCGTTGGGGCTAAAGCTCAAACCTAATGAAATTCCCTCGCCGTTGTTGAATAAATCAGCCCCGGCTTTTTCTGCACCAAAATTGACAGATCCGGCTGTGAAACTTTCACCTATGGATATGAAGGGAAAAGTTTGGTTATTGAATGTTTGGGCTTCTTGGTGCGTTTCCTGCCGGGCGGAGCACCCTGTGCTTAACCAGATGGCGCAGCAGCAGACCGCTGTTATCATCGGATTGAACTACAAAGACGACCCGGAAGCGGCGAAGAAATGGCTGGAAACCCTGGGTAATCCCTACAGCGACAGCGTAATGGACGGCGATGGGCGTATCGGGATCGACTGGGGCGTTTACGGCGTACCGGAAACTTTTGTGATGGATAAACAGGGTGTTGTCCGATACAAACATACGGGGCCGGTTACGGAAGACGACGTTAAAACTATATTTTTGCCTTTGATTTCTAAATTGCAGGCCGAATCCTGATGAAGAATTGGTTATTTATTTTTTTGATGACGGTTGGCGCGCCGGTTTTTGCAGTCGATTATCACCAGTTTCCGGATCCCGCGCAGCAAAAAGCGTATGAGTCCATCATTTCGGAATTACGTTGCCTGGTTTGCCAGAACCAGACCATTGCCGATTCCAACGCCGAGCTTGCCGCCGATTTACGCCGCCAAGTCTATGAAATGCTACAACAAGGTAAATCCAAGGCTGATGTCCTTCAGTTTATGACCGAACGTTACGGCGATTTTGTGCTGTACAATCCGCCCTTTAAAGCCAAAACCGGTTTACTTTGGCTGGGTCCGTTGGTGTTTTTGATAATCGGGCTCATTATGATCGGCTGGTTTATCCGACGGAAAAAACAGACAAAAGCTATTGGGATCGACACAGTTCAACAGGAAAAAATACGCCGTTTGCTGGATAACGAGGATTAAACTTGACAGTCATATTTTGGATCGTTGCGGGCGTAATGGTAATTATCGCCCTTCTGATTGTTTTACCGCCGTTATGGCGGACACCTAAAAACATTGTTGTTGATGATCTTGATCAACGCAATATTGCCATCGCCCGCGACCGGCTTTCTGAGCTGAAAGCCAACAGGGCGACCGGCGGGTTAAGCCAAACCCAATACGATGAACAAGTTGCTGAATTGGAGTTGGCGCTCAGCGACGATCTCGGCATAGGAAAACCAGCCCTAACCGGGCAAAACGAAGGACGATGGCTGGTTTATGTCTTGGCGTTCGCTATCCCTTTATTATCGGCAACCATGTACTGGACCTTGGGCGATTATGCGGCTATTAGCCGGGTAAACGATCCGGATCAAACCGCGCAACCGGATCAAAATAACGCCGGGATGCCAAGTCCCGAAGCCATCAACCAAATGGTGGTAAAGCTGGCTGAGAAGCTGAAAAAAGAACCGGGCAACATCGAAGGCTGGATGATGTTGGGTCGGTCTTACAAGGTTCTTGAGCGTTATAAGGAATCCGTGGACGCTTTTGCCCATGCCTATCAATTGGCGGGCGACCAAGCCGAAGTGATGCTGCCTTACGCGGAAGTGCTTGCGCTTGCCGATAAAGGCAATTGGTCTGGGTTGCCGAAAGAGCTGGTGTTTAACGTGTTGGCTAAAGAGCCAGAAAATCCAACCGGTTTATGGTTTGCCGCAATGCTTAATGCACAGCAGGGCGACAAAAAAACGGCGCTTACTTACCTGAAAAAATTGGAATCGGTGCTGCCTGTCGATTCCCCTGATTACAAACAAATACACGAAATTATTGTCAACACGGAAGGCGAAACCGAGAAACCGAGCACTTCGGAAAAACCGGCACTAGCCGCACCAGAAACAGTCGCTGCAGTGACGGTGCAGGTAAGTTTGGCTGAAGGGTTGAAATCCGAAGCACAGCCGGACGATACGGTGTTTGTTTACGCCCAGGCGCTTTCCGGCCCTAAAATGCCGCTGGCGATTGTCCGTAAAAAGGTCAGCGATTTGCCCTTGTCCGTCAGTTTATCGGATGCCGATTCCGTGATGCCGAACATGAAATTATCCAATTTCAAGGAAGTGAGACTGTTGGCCCGTATCTCCAAATCCGGTACGGCGATGCCGCAATCGGGCGATTTGATTGGGACGGATGAGCAGGTGACCCTTGCGGATGGTAAAGACCACAAGATTATTATTAAAGACCGTGTTAACTGATACGTACTTCGGTTGAAACGGATGTAAGGTTGTCTGGGTTATGGGTGAAAACCGTCTTATTGAATTGGAAATCAAAGCCGCTTATCAGGAAGACTTGTTGCAGGAGTTAAACCTGATAGTCGCGCAACACCAGCAACAAATCCACAAACTTGAACAAACTTGTCAACTTCTCCACGAACGGATAAAAAGCTTACAGGCTGAAAAACCGAGGGAAGCTGTTGAGCCACCGCCGCCGCACTATTAAATTTTTATAAAAACGTTATATTGCTATGACAGAATAATAGGTCCCGAAAAACGGGTTTAGGATAAAAATCCGTCAACATATTTGCAGACATTTGGTATTGGCCGGTATGAATGCCGCATTGAAAATAATTAAGACCTGTTTCACAGTGTTATTAATCGGCCTTATCGGTGTCTTCATCTATCAAACGGATGCGGGTAATTATTTCGAAGAAGAAATCGGTCTCGATTGGCTGTTCAAGCTTAGGGGCGCAATGCCGCCGCCTGCCGATGTGGTGATCGTATCAATCGATCAGGCATCTGCAGAAATCCTGCACTTTCCTGATGAACCGGAAAACTGGCCGCGCACTTACTACGCCCAGCTCATCAAGAAAATCAATCAACAAAAGCCCGCAGTCATCGCATTTAACCTGCATTTTTCCGAAATTCGCGAGCCTTTGGCTGATCAAGCGCTTGCCAAAGCGATGGCGTTAAAAAAAAACGTCATTCTTAGTAATTATTTAAAGCAGGATTCCGTACCGGATCAGTCCCCGATAGGCGAGATTCGTTTCGAGCCGGTTATCGAACCCATTCCTCTGCTCAATCATGCCGCTTTGGTGACTGCGCCTTTCCCGTTGCCGAAAACGTCTTCCACGGTAAAAGAATTTTGGAAATACACGTCAGGCGGCTTGCCCACTTTTCCTGTTTGCATATTCCAATACTATGTACTCCAGGAGCTCTATCCAGAAATCCTCCAGTTATTGGGCAAGGTCGACCCGACAGTATTATCCAGGATGCCGTCTACTTTTGACGAATTCAAGAAGAATCAAAATGTGGTCGATATCGTCGAAGATATTCAAAGGGTTGTAAACCAGGAAACAGCTGCGATAGTGGCGGAACAAGCCATATCCGATGTCCGGAACCCAATTAAAATAAAACCATTATTTCACGCGTGGATGGCGCTATTGAAAAGCAAGGAAAAACTCTATTTAAACCATTACGGCGATGTCGGCGCGATTACTACCGTGCCGTTTTATAAAGTACTGGCTTCAGACGATGAAAATCCGGCGCTGTTTAAAGACAAGATTGTGTTGGTCGGCTATTCGGACAATATCGAACCTGAAAAATACCAGGGTTTCTATACGACATTTTCAAAAGCCAGCGGCAAGGTCATCAGCCCCATAGAAATCGCGGCAACCGCAGTGGCGAATATGATAGGCCAAGCGTGGCTAAAGCCATTGTCGATAGGTGCGAGTACTTTATTAATTCTGGTTTGGGGTATTTTATTAAGCGGGATTTTCCACCTAATTTCCTACAAATATTCAATCATGGCGACATTGCTCATGACCGCGGCCTACTGCAGTTACAGCAGCTATGTTTTTGCTACGGAAAACATCTGGATGCCGATGGCAATCCCCATGTTCCAGGTTTTCGCCATTATCATGTGGCAATCGGCAATCTATCTGTTCAGGCTCAGGACTGTATCCGGTACGCATTTGCCTGCTGCAGTCATTGACCA
>JBGAWU010000258.1:0-4444 GCA_044227425.1 Methyloglobulus sp. | reverse complement strand
CCGGGAACACCATATTGCCGAACATTGGCGCGATAAGCTGATCGCTGAAGGCAATACCGCCTTATCCGAGTTTTTCGATGAATATCCTGATGCCGATTTACAACAAATCAGGCAACTGTTGAGGAATATCAAGAAAGAAACCGAATCCAACAAACCGCCAAAATCATCGCGGCTGTTATACCGCTACTTGAAAAGCTTATTACAGCAGGAAGACGAGACTGTTTTCGAGGAAGAAGATAGCGATTTCGATCCGGATACATGATGACGAGGCGCAACGGCTATCCAACTTCCCCACCTTGCGCACTCCAAAAATAGTATGGGCTTTGCCATTATTTTCTGAAAAACAAGTTAATTATCAACGTCAAAACAATGCTTACGACCAACATTGAAACAATCGGAATAAACACAAAACTTTTTTCATTCTGGATACGAATATCGCCGGGCAACCTGCCAAACCAGTTAATCAGCCAAGGTGCATAGCTAACTGCTAGCCCGATAATGACCAGCACAATCCCGAGAACCGTAATAAATTTTCCTATAGCCACAACCTTTCCTCTAAAGTGAGTTTAACCGTCATAATATAGGCAATGTTACCTAATTCTAGAAGCTGGACTGGGCAACATACCCCGTCCAGCAGGTTTCCGTATGGATTAGTAATTTCGACTGGTTTGAAATATTAGGGATGGCTTCGAGTTCCTCCTGCTTGGGTTAACCTAAGCTTATACCTAGGGCACCTTATTTACAGTTGGGGCACAAAAAGTATTCACCCCAAGGCCATCATTGGTGATAACAGTGACAGTAACGATATTGCCGTCGGTTTTAACACCAATGGCAGTGCCAACTGGATTGCCAAAGGCACATCCGCCAAGCCTAAAAGCGTTATTGTTTGTGGCAGTTACTATGCCCCAATTTTGCGTACCGACATCAGTCCGAATATTCACTTTTTTTGCAATCAATTGACTGAGGAAAGGATGTCCGGCAGAAATAGCGCCAGTCGCTACGGAAAACTCAAATGTACCTCCTGTTGTAGCGCTATCAGCGCACCGGAATAAACTTTGGGTGCGGCCATTTGTTAGTTTTATATTAGTTACGACACACTTGTCAGCGCCACCGGTTTCCTGATAAGTACCCGGTACGACATTAACCGTACCAACAGTTAGGGATGGTGTTGACGTAACTGTAGCAGTGTTAATTGAGCCATCGGGATTGATCGCCAGTTGGATTACTGCATCAAAAAACTTCATTTTGTTGGCGCTATCAAAGGTTGGCACCCTGAATGCTTGTATTGTTTCACCTGTTGCAAAGGTCGAACTGTTTTCCAATTTAGCGGTTTGTGGTACTGAATGAACAAGTGAACTGATACCAATGCTACCCAAGACGATGATTGCAAATTTATTTTTGTATTTCATGGCAAACCTCTTTGAATAAAGAAACTCAAGATGTAAAAATAACCAATTTTTTAGGTTTGGTTATCGATTGAGTGCTTTTTACTTTAGTTGATAAAGTGTGGGACTAAATTTTTATGTAACAATGTATGGTTGTTTATTTCTAATATTGCACTCATGTTTGAGTATATTTAGGTAAATTAGCAGGGTCAATTAGTAGAAACCCTATAAATTTTATAATTTGAATCCATTGCCATTGCCAACGCCAAACAGGCTGAAGCGTCGTATTAACGACATATTCTTTTAAAAATAACCTAACATGCTTCGAATCACCGAACTCAAACTCTCCCTAAACCACCCGGAACCCGCACTCAAAGCCGCGATCCTGACTCGATTAGACATAAACGAAGAAGACCTCATTACCTTTAAGATATTCCGCCGCGCCTATGATGCTCGCAATAAAAAGGCCGTCTTTCTTATTTATACCTTTGATGTTGAATTAAAAAACGAAAATGCGGTTTTAGAACGCTTTAAAAACGATCCCAAAATCTCGTTGACCCCTGATTGTTCCTACCGCTTTGTTACCCAAGCACCTTTAAATATTACCAATCGACCTGTCGTCATCGGCATGGGACCTTGCGGCTTATTTGCCGGTTTAATTCTGGCGCAAATGGGTTTTCGCCCGATTATTCTCGAACGCGGCAAGGAAGTGCGGGAACGCACCAAAGACACCTTCGGTTTATGGCGGAAAGGCATTTTTAACCCCGAATCCAACGTGCAATTCGGCGAAGGCGGCGCGGGTACGTTTTCCGACGGCAAGCTATATACCCGTATTAAAGACCCTAACCATTACGGTCGAAAAGTGCTGACCGAATTCGTCAAAGCCGGTGCGCCGCCCGAAATCCTGTACGTCAGCAAACCGCACATCGGCACCTACCGTTTAGTATCGATGGTGGAAAATATGCGGCAGGAGATTGAATCGTTGGGCGGTGAAATCCGCTTTCAAAATCGTGTTGATCGAATTGAAATCAACCAAGGCCGCGTACGGGGCGTTACCCTGACAAATGGTGAAACCATAACCGGCGACCATGTAGTACTTGCTGTCGGCCACAGCGCCCGCGATACCTTCAAAATGTTATTCGAGCTTGGCGTTTATATTGAAGCCAAGCCATTTTCCGTCGGCTTCCGAATCGAAAATCCGCAATAGTTAATCGACCGGTGCATGTACGGCGACAATGCTGGCAACCCCATTTTAGGCGCTGCCGATTACAAACTGGTGCATCACTGTAAGAATGGGCGTTCGGTTTACAGCTTTTGTATGTGTCCCGGCGGTACGGTGGTTGCTGCTACGTCGGAAGCGGAACATGTTGTTACCAACGGGATGAGCCAGTACTCAAGGAACGAACGTAACGCCAACAGCGGTATTGTGGTCGGCATCACGCCGGAAGATTATCCCGGACATCCCTTGGCAGGTATCGCTTATCAGCGCCGCTTGGAAGCCCATGCTTACGTTCTCGGCGGCAAGACCTACGCCGCGCCGGGACAGTTAGTTGGCGACTACGCGATAGAAGCCATCCGCGAAGCGATCCCGGCATTCGATAAAAAAATTCCCGGCTTCGCCATGCCCGATGCGATATTAACCGGCGTTGAAACCCGGACCTCGTCTCCAGTCCGCATCAAACGTAACGATAAATACCAAAGCATCAACACCCAAGGACTCTTCCCCTCCGGAGAAGGCGCCGGCTATGCCGGTGGGATCTTATCCGCCGCCGTTGACGGCATACGGGTGGCTGAAGCTGTGGCGCTAGATATAATGGCTAACAACCAATAATTAACCTTGAAAACGTAACCCATTCGGCGCCTCCGGACAGATCACAAAAGGGACTTTAACCGAACTGTAATGATTCAAAAACCAAGGAATTCTAGCAAATAACGCCTTTTCCTACTAAAATGACAGGGTTAAATACGATGCAAGCCATTAGGACACTGCACTGCCCAGTAACAACAACGGACACTCAATGACCGATTACAATCTCACCCACCTTAAACAGCTAGAAGCTGAAAGCATCCATATTATTCGCGAAGTCGCCGCCGAATTCGAAAAACCCGTCATGCTCTACTCCATTGGCAAAGATTCTGCGGTTATGCTGCACTTGACAATGAAAGCTTTCTATCCGGGCGTTCCCCCGTTTCCGATGTTGCATGTCGATACCACCTGGAAATTCAAGGAAATGATCGAGTTTCGCGATCAAATGGCGAAGCATTTGGGACTGGATTTGTTGGTTTATATCAACCAGGACGGTGTCGACCAAGGGATCGGGCCTTTCACCCACGGCAGTAAAAAACACACTGACGTAATGAAAACCGATGCACTTAAACAAGCCTTGAATAAATACCAGTTCGATGCGGCCTTCGGCGGTGCGCGCCGGGACGAGGAAAAATCCCGCGCCAAGGAACGTGTGTATTCTTTCCGCGATAAAAACCACCGCTGGGATCCCAAAAACCAACGCCCTGAATTGTGGAATATCTATAACGGGACAGTAGATAAAGGCGAAAGCATCCGCGTTTTCCCGCTTTCCAATTGGACTGAGCTGGATATTTGGCAATACATCCATCTGGAAAACATTCCGATTGTGCCCTTGTACTTTGCCAAAGAACGCCCAGTTGTCAATAAAGACGGCATGTTGATCATGGTTGACGATGAACGTATGCCTATCGGCCCTGAAGATAAGGTCGAAATGAAAATGGTGCGTTTCCGCACCTTGGGCTGCTACCCACTCACTGGCGCAGTCGAATCGACCGCAACCACTTTGCCTGAGATCATCCAAGAAATGTTGTTAACGACCACGTCCGAACGCCAAGGCCGTCTTATCGACCACGATCAGGCGGGATCAATGGAGCAGAAGAAAAGAGAGGGATACTTCTAATGTCACACCAATCCGAACTTATCGCCAGCGATATCAACGCTTATCTGGCGCAACACGAATGCAAAGAACTGCTGCGGTTTCTAACCTGCGGCAACGTCGACGATGGCAAAAGCACCTTGATCGGCCGTTTGT
>JBGAWU010000257.1:0-4445 GCA_044227425.1 Methyloglobulus sp. | reverse complement strand
GAATCCTGGCAATGCCTCGGCAATAATTTTCCGCCGGTTTATTCGGCGCGATTCGGCTAAGCAACATGGCTACAGTGGAAATGACGCCACACCTTTACCGGTTCTTCCCTGTGCTCGAAAATCGCACCATTACGGTACCGGCCGGTTCGGTTGCGGAGATACTTCGCGCGGTTAACGGGATAGCCCCCGGCTTTACCGATTATGTGCTGGATGAACGTGGCGCCTTGCGTCGCCATGTCAACCTATGCATCAATGATACCGTAGTTATCGACAGGACGATGCTTTCAGATTATGTGCCGGACGATGGGACTGTTTTCATCTTTCAAGCATTGAGCGGGGGGTAGCCGCTCGGCTTGGCAAAGTTGCCGTGCGAATTAATATGTAATCGCTAGCAAATGTGGTAATCTCATTTGCGATAAATGTGACTACCCAAAATTCCTTTGCCTTGATACAAAGAACTTACCTATTGGATTTCATCTGATTTTTACGTTGTAAACTCTCGAAAAATGCAAATTCAGGAAGATCTCCCTAACCAAATTGGTGGCTATGATGACAGATGATACTCCCCTAAAAAACGTTTTGGCAGCCAAGTTGAATAAGCATCACGATAGTCAACTTAGTCGGCGCCGTTCTACGGAGACAGCAGAAATTGAGCAAGCCATTTACGACAACGTTTTATACATGATCGGGCAAATTCCCGCCCTGGCCGACCAAAAAGATTATTATCACGGCCTAGCTTACGCGGTACGGGATAGGCTTCAGCAACACTGGATGTACACTATTAATGCCTACATCGCCAATGATGTCAAAGCCATCAGTTACCTTTCGGCAGAATTCCTGTTAGGCCCGCATCTAGGCAACAATCTACTGAATTTAGGTATTGAAGATGCCGCGCACAAGGCAGTTCAGGAAATCGGTTACCAATTGGACGAGATATTGGCGCTTGAAGAAGAGCCCGGGCTTGGCAACGGTGGTTTGGGCCGACTGGCGGCCTGTTATATGGATTCATTGGCCACCTTGGAAAAACCAGCCATCGGCTACGGCATCCGATATGAGTTCGGCATCTTCACTCAGGAAATTCGCGACGGCTGGCAGAAGGAGATCACCGATAAATGGTTGCACGACGGTAATCCGTGGGAGATAGCTAAGCCTGATTTGGCTTACTATGTCAGCATGGGCGGGCATACCGAAACTTACCAGGACGAACTTGGCGTAACCCGCGTACGCTGGATACCGGAACGTGTTGTTAAAGGCATGGCTTACGATACGCCCATTCTGGGGTATCGGGTTAATACCTGCAATACCCTTCGTTTGTGGAGTGCCGAAGCGTGTGAAAGTTTCGACTTCGCGGCATTCAATACGGGCGATTATTATTCAGCCGTGAACGATAAAGTCTTTTCCGAGACTTTCACTAAGGTGCTGTATCCCAATGATGAGCCCATCATTGGCAAAAAACTGCGGTTAATGCAGCAGTATTTTTTCGTTTCCTGTTCCTTACAGGATATGCTTCATATTCTTGACATACTCAAACTGGCACCACAAAAATTCGCCGAAAAATTTGCCGTCCAACTCAACGATACCCATCCTTCCATCGGGGTTGCCGAACTCATGCGGCTGTTGGTTGATATTCGCCATCTTGATTGGGACGAGGCCTGGGACATTACGGTCGCCACCTTCGGTTACACCAACCATACCTTACTACCTGAAGCTTTGGAAACCTGGCCGCTGCCAATGTTTGCAGAACTTTTGCCGCGCCATCTTGAAATCATCTACGAAATCAACGCCCGTTTTCTCAACCAGGTAAGGCAAAAATTTCCTGATGACGAAGACATGGTCAGGCGCGTTTCGATTATTGATGAAACCGGCGAAAAACATGTCCGTATGGCCTATCTTGCCTGCATAGGCAGCCACGCGATTAACGGCGTGGCCGCTCTGCACTCGGAATTATTGAAAAACCACCTGCTTCGCGATTTTTATGCCATCTGGCCGGAACGCTTCCACAATATCACCAACGGCGTCACACCCAGGCGGTTTATGGCTCTGGCTAATCCCAAACTCGCTGAATTGCTGACGAGCAAAGTTGGCGCCGATTGGTTAACCCATATGCAGGAATTGAAAACCATAGAGCGCTTTGCTGACGACAACGCATTCCGCGAGCACTGGCGGGAAATCAAACATGACAATAAAACCAGGCTGGCCGGCTATATAAAAGAAAACACTGGCGTCGAATTGGATCCTGCTTGGTTGTTCGATATTCAGGTCAAACGCATCCATGAATATAAAAGGCAGCACTTGAATGTCTTAAGCATCATTACATTCTATCAACGGTTAAAAGCTAATCCCGGCTTGAGCATAGCGCCTAGAGCTTATATCTTCGGCGGCAAGGCTGCGCCCGGTTATTACATGGCAAAATGCATTATAAAGTTGATCAACGCCGTCGCCGAAGTGGTTAACAACGATCCGGAAGTTAACCAGATTATGAAAGTCGTCTTCATTCCCAATTTCAGTGTTAAAAATGCCCAGATTATTTACCCGGCGGCGGATTTGTCCGAGCAAGTTTCGATGGCTGGCAAAGAAGCCTCTGGCACGGGTAATATGAAATTTACCTTAAACGGCGCCTTGACGATTGGGACGCTGGATGGCGCGAACGTAGAGATTAGAGATGCTGTGGGCGCGGATAACTTTTTTCTGTTCGGCTTAACCGCAGAAGAAGCCAGCCAACTGCAACAAAGCGGCTACCAGCCCGGCGATTATTTGCGTGATAATCCCGAACTGAATTCTGCAATTCAGTTAATCGCCTCGGGCCATTTCTCAAACGGAGATACCGAAGTTTTTCGGCCGCTAGTGGAAAATCTATGTACTAACGATCCGTTTTTGGTGTTTGCCGATTATGCAGCGTATGTGAAATGCCAGGAAAAAGTTTCTGAAGTTTGGCAGGATAAAGACAAATGGACGAAAATGTCGATATTGAACACCGCACGGGCGGGGAAATTTTCTTCCGATCGAGCCATCAACGAATATTGCGACGAATTGTGGTCAGTGAAATCGGTGCCGGTAACTATAGACCATACTTAGCTTTATTTGCAATAAGCCGTTGGAAGTGCCATAAAATCGATGTCCCGCATGGCTGAAATTTATGACAGTGCGGGCAGCGGAGCATCTTGTAAGTCGCGTCTTAAATCACGGTCTATGGTAAACGTGATTTAAGGCACTTTTAGATTCGATTAATTTAAGCAAGTCTATTTTGGTTCTGGTTATTCGCTGAACTGCTTAATAACTAGTCACGGGATTCAAAGTGCGAAAAATAACTTGAGGCTCTGGCTAAGGGCTTTACCGTCCTGGTTTTTTGTTAGCTTGGCTGGTATGCAAGGGGTTGGCGGGACGGGTGATAACCAACCAAAGACATCCCATGCCCATACGATATATTTTTCAGTGCCGACTTCATAAGATTCCACAATCACGCCATTCCTCCGGAATGACGCCGCCAACGTTTACGGGCTTAATTAAACGGTATCGATGGGTAGGCAACGGATTAAGCGTTATCCCACTTTAAAGCGGAAAAAATTAAACGCTACATTTATTATTTCGGATCGGCAACCTTAATTTTTTTGCGCCGGTAATTATGTCCGTAAAAAATCTCCGTCACTTCTTTCCTTAATTTCTTTTCGATCTCTTCCTTTTGATCTTCGGATAAATTGCTTTCTTTTTCAAAAAGATAGTTCTCAAGTTCCGTTTCCTTGAGCATCATTTTGGTGTGGAAAATATTTTCCTGATACACATTAACATCGATCATTTGATAATCTTCTTGCGTATCCTTGGCAATATAATTTTGGATAGAAGTAATATTATGATCGATAAAGTGTTTTTTTCCCGTGATATCGCGGGTGAAGCCCCGTACGCGGTAATCCATGATCACGACATCGGATTCAAAACTGTGGATCAAATAATTCAGCGCTTTTAGGGGCGAGATACGTCCGCAGGTTGATACATCAATATCGGCCCTGAAGGTGCTAATGCCATTGTCGGGATGGCTTTCGGGGTAGGTATGAACGGTGATGTGGCTTTTATCCAAATGCGCTAGCACAGTATCTGGCAACGGTCCCGGCGTCTGGCTATTCATGCTGGCAGGCGGCATCACATCGCCTTCCGAGATTAGCATAGTGACGCTGGCACCTTGCGGGTCGTAATCTTGATGGGCAATATTAAGGATGTTAGCACCAATAATGTCCGCCACATCTTTAAGGATTTGCGTCAGCCGGTCGGCGTTATAGGCTTCATCGATGTATTCGATGTAAGCCTGCTGCTGTTCGGCAGGTGCGTAACAAATATCGTAAATATTGAAACTTAACGACTTCGTGAGATTGTTAAAGCCGTGTAATTGCAATTTATTCAATGCATTAAACCTCTATTACTTCAAAATCATGGGTGATTTCCACTGCCTTGCT
>JBGAWU010000256.1:0-4457 GCA_044227425.1 Methyloglobulus sp. | reverse complement strand
TGGGAACCTGGCAGGGCATTTATCTGTGCGAACATCGCAATCAAGGCGGGAGAAGACGCATTATGGCGACGATTCAGGGTCAGCCGTTTTGACGCCGTCATCTGAAAACTCAGGCGCTACCGTCATTCAAAAAATCGCCGGAAGGTAAAAATGCCAGATGTTCTGTCGGTCGATTGTAAAGATAAACCCACGCGGGTACAGTCTCGCCGCTGTTCAGCGTAACGTTCCGTATTTCACGGATGTATTCCGTGGGTGCAGCGAAGTCGGTTCCGCATTCCTCGTACCGGTCGAGTTGCGGCAAGGTGTATTCGGGCTTTATTAAACGGTAAACTTCGCCTTTGACGCTGTCGGCGGGATTATCCGAAGGCACGACGCCGGGATAATAATCTATCTTATACAGCTTTCCCTGAAAGCTCGCATCGCCTACCAACTCTGCATTCTGCGCCAAGAAACAACGCATTTCATTATTATTGTTAAAACGCAATGTTCCGTAGGCGTACAGATAGGGCGAATTAATTGGCATTGCAAAAAACGTAAGGAAATGGGCTTCGGTGTCAGGCCAATCTAACCATTAAATATCCTTCAACAAACAATTACGTTCGGAGGTCTCCATCAGTTTTTTGAAATCGTTCACCGTATCCAGAAATAGGCGCTCCTGGCTTATGTCTGGCAAATAGTTTTGTCCGCATTGTTCCAGCGCATTGATTACGAAGGCTATCGTCAACAGGTTCGTATCGACGGCGGGTTGGTAAACTTCATCTTTTTCGTCTTCGTCATGTTCCTTGTACTCGACCAGAATATGGCTCGCGGTCAGTTTCAATAAAATGGGGCGGATGATAGCAACGGGGATCACGAGCCGGTCTGCAATTTCATCCGCGGTTAACGGTTCTTCCATATTGGTGAAGTTTTTGACAACTAGATGTGTTACCTGTAATGCGATGATTTTTTGCAGGGAGAAACTGATATTGGAAAACCGGTTGTTATTGCGGTAGTTTTCGTAATATTGCAGGAAAAAAGCAACTTCGCACCCGAACAACACGACCATCCAGCCGGTTTGCAGCCACACGACGAATAAAGGGATAGCGGCGAAACTGCCGTAAATCGCGTTGTAGCTGGACGCCCCGATCTGCAGGGTGATGTAAACCCATTGCACCAAATCGTACAGGATGCCGGTCACAATACCGGCCATCAGCCCTACCCGGAAATGCACCTTATGGTTCGGCATAAAAATGTAGGTAAAGGCAAACAAGCCGATCATCAAGACCAAAGGCAAAAAGCCGAGCATTCTTATGACCAGTTCGGTGCCGAATTCCGGCAAACCAATTGCATTGATAAGCCAGGTAACTTTGGTGTTCAGCAGTACGGAAATACTGCTGGAAGCGGTAAGGATGATGGGCGCGAGCAACATCAGCGAAAGGTAGTCGCTGTATTTTCGGCTGAACGACCGACCTTTTTGCACCTTCCAGATATGGTTGAAAGATTCTTCGATATTGCTGATCAGGCTCATAATCGTCCAGAATAACACGACGATGCCGATCCCGGCGACTACGCCGCCTTTGGTGCTGTTCAACAGGTTTTGGGCAAAATTGATGAGTTTTAATACCAGGGCGTCCTGTTGCGGCGCTTGCTCCATCAAGCGGTCCGTCAGCATTTTTTCAAACCCGAAACCCTTGGCGATACCGAACAGCATGGCGATCACGGGTACAATCGACAACACGCTATACAGCGTTAAGGCGGAAGCCCTAAGCGGGCATAAGTCGCGGGAAAATCCTTGCAGCGATAATAACGTTATTTTCAGCGCCTTGATTGCGTCTGCCTGGATTGGCGGCAGCCTTTGCTCGTGCACCAGCCATATATCGTCTTTGAGAAAGCGGATCAGGTTCTGTTTCATCGGTTCAATCCAGTATCATCGGTCGAAGTTCACTTTGCCATGTCGGCAATAATCCGGATTTGTCTGTTTCAGCCCGATCATGTGTAGCAACAACCCGGTACAGACTATCCCTGGGATTATGGGTTAATAGTAGACCCTAACCAAGATTTTAATTGCCCTATCACCCATTCCCCGTTGTCGGTAGTCAAATCATGGCCTGCCCACGGATGGGTATGCAATTCCAGGCCCCATTTTTTGTGGATAGTTTCCGAACAGGAAGGCGCTACCAGCCGGTCACCGGATGAATTCAGCAATAACACCGGTTGGCTGGGTTTTGTAGCTTCGGGGCGGTACATAGCCGCAGCCAAAATCTGGTTCAACATATTTTTTGGGCTGACGGGACGCAGTTTTTGTATTGCCACCCATTCGTCCGCCAGTTTTTCATCAAGGTCGCGGTTATTGTTGAGCAACTCCAAAACCGCCAGTTCCCGCTTTCGGATGTCGTGTTCCTTCACCAAAGCGAAAAATTTGCCGTAACACTGCCAGCGCAGGCGTTCATAAAAAAAATTTAAACCGCCAAAACTGGTACTGAGCAGTATCGCCCCGTTAATATCGGCGGGATGCTGCAGCATCCAGTCCCATGCGACCATGCCGCCCAACGACAAGGCTAATACGGTAACGGGCTGTTCGAGCAAACCCTGCTCGTAGGCGTTATTACGTAAAGTTTCGGCAATTCCATGAACCGTACACGGACTTGTATCGCGGAAATAGCGTCCGGTACCGGGAAGATCCAGTGTCGTAATCTTCGCTTCAGGAAATGCCGCCTGCAACTGTGGGACAAAATCGCCCCAATGCGCAGATTCGCGCGCCAATCCACGTAACAAAACCCAATGTTTGCCCAATGCGCTACCCATACCATAATCCTAATGCTTTTTTTTCATAGAATGATTGTTGCCCAGCGTCCAATTTTACCCATTTATCGGGATACAACAGCGAACGGTGTAAGAAATCGAATAACATAAAATGGCGCCGGAACACCCGTTGCAACCGATGCGGCAGCAAAGGATGGAACAAGCCGTGGCGCGTAAACAAATGCCTTGGATTTTTCCGCAACCAAAGCCATGAACCCATTTCCAAAGTAATGGGAAAAAATAAATGACCGTTATTCGTTTTTCGGACAAAATCGTCGAACAGATAATCCCATAAATCGCCGTTAATGATGTATTCTTGGCTCATCGGTTCGAATTTATAGACATGATGCCGATAACAACGGTCAAATAATTCTTTTAACGCCAGGGTTTGGGCAAGGAAAGGGTAAGGTTTCCTGCTTGAGGCATAGGGAAACCACAAGCGGTCTTTTAAACCGAAGCCTGAATGCAGATCCAATGCAATCGACAAAGGTGCATTGAATACCTGATCTTGAACAACACGGCAAAGCGCCTGTGCTTCTTTTTCCATTTTATTTTCTTCGCCGCGATACCAGGGTAACAGTGATGAAATACGATGTCCGCTGTGCAGCCCCCGCGCCTGCTGCCCTTCGACAGGCGCGTTACGCATCAGGTCAACACCATTTCCGTTAGAGCGCGTCCCAAGATAAACCCCCACCGGATTGACAATCGGCATAAAGACGAGCGCAAAGCGTTTGCATAAAAGAGAGGATGACTTCGGAGCCGATTTTCTCTAAGCCATGCACACCGCCAAAAAATGCCAACACGGGAGCATTCGGGTCATTTGAGCCTAACGTAATGCAGTGTATGGGAAATTCGAGGTTTTTGTACTGAATGCGCTCGACAATTTGCGAGTGCGCACGGTTACCGAACCGTTCAATCAGTTGTTCCAGTTGTTGAAGCTCCGGAAACTTATAAGGCAGCATGTTTGTCCATGAAAAACACAAAATATGACAACATCATTTTAATATATAGAACAGCTATGACGATTTCGTTAAAATCCTGCAGCTTTAAACGATACGCCCAACCTTGACGAGTAAAGATTTAACACCATTATGCTAAAAGTCACTAACGATATTGCAGATACCAGGGAAATACTCTTGGCGATTCTGTCAAACAGCGGCACCTTGGCCGGAATCAGCCTTGCGCTGGTCGGCATTATGAATCTAAAGCCGAATAACACTAACTTAGGGACGATTACCGACGATTTGTATATTTTTTCGGCAATTGGCTTTGTAATCGTCTGTTACCTTGTGTTTTTCGCCATGCGGTTGCTGCATACCGACCGAATAACCCGAATTGCCAGGATTATTGATGGGCTGTTCTTAGGCTCATTAACCATGCTGGTCGTCGCCGGTTTTTTAACCGTTTATACCTTTGTGTAAATTGCCTTAAACCCTGTTAGAGTTTGCCGGTGCGCTCGCGGGTCACGTTCCGTTACCTTTTATCGTCTCATGGGCAATATCGCTTTCGATGAAACCGGCAATCTTTTGTGCGTCGGAAGGAAAATTTCCGTAAGCCAGCATGAGTTTGACGTAAGCGGCTTCAATCGATAAGTTCCATAGCATAATTGCGCCGTGAGCCAACAATTCTCGGGTGCTTTGGTACGCATTTTCAGATTTAACCGCAGGCGCAAGATA
>JBGAWU010000255.1:0-4480 GCA_044227425.1 Methyloglobulus sp. | reverse complement strand
GGCTGCTGTTTCCGCGAAGCTTCAACAGCCTACGAACTTCGCCTTCGAGCAGGCGTTTAATCATCATATTCAAGGGTTCTTGGGTCAGTATCCCCAAAAGTCAGGTACCACGGTATTTGTAAAGCGCCACCGTTAGCGGCGGAAGGCACTAAGAGACTAAAAGATTTAGTCCTCGTGTTGTAACGGCGAATTTCGCCCGTATGGTTACCCGTTACAGCGCCTGTAACTCCAACCACTGGACCATTTATAGGAACGAAAAGGCGACCTCCAGGACCGAAGACTAATGCTTGGGCAAATGCGCGTTCGTTCGCCCCGACTTGGGATTCAGGCTGCGCCAGGTTGATCTGATCGACGCAGCTGCCATTGCGATTGAATACTAAAATTTTGTCGTTGTCGTTGACCTCGCCGTTCTGGTCTGCACGAAAGACGGTGACATACAATTTGTTATCGGGACCAAATACCAAGCCTTCGGGACGATGCAGATGTGCGGCACAGCCAGATGCGCTGTTACTGGTGAAGACATCGACAAATTTTCCAGTTCGAGGATTGAAGCGCAGGATAAAACCCGTTAAACGGTTTCCTGCAGGTAGCGCAGTGACAGAAACATAAAGCAGATCATCAGGGCCACGTACGATGCCGCGCGGAAATATTAAGCCTGGATGAGCTGGTAGAACGCCGCTAAAACCTGTGGTGTCTAAGTTACTGATGAACATACCGGAATCGAGATCGTAGATGGCAACCCTTGCTCCGTCATGGTCGGCAACATACAGTGTGCGTCCTGCCCCGCGAATGATGCCGCGCGGAGCGAAGGGTGCATCATCATCGCATACTCGACCGAGCGGTGGGTTACAGGGAACAAGTGCATTCAGGAAATCACCCGTGTTACGCCGATAGCGCAGTATTTCGCCTGCAAAAGCCTGATCAACATTTTGGTTAGCTAAGAACAATCGACCTTGTGTAAAAATCATGCCCCTTGGCCCATTTATGCCGCCACTTCCAGGTAATACAAACTCACCCAGATAAGCGCCAGTTCTCGCATCAAAACGTTTGACGGTATCATCCCCACCATCACCGACATACAAAGAATCGGCATTGGCAGGGAAAATAAAACTGAAGCTTGCCGCCAATGCCAACAAAATGATGCCAACCAAGAACCTAATCGTTCGAAATTTCGTATTATTTGTTTTCATGATGTGTCTCCAATTTGTAGTTATTATTGAATATAGCGATTGCTTAACTACCTGGTTAGCAGAGCCTTGAAATAAACGTTAGCAAAACCCTTGGGATACATTAGCTAAGGGGTTTTTCGTTACTTTGCACTCTATCTTGTACTTATTGGCAAATTATGAAAGTTGCCAATAAGCTAACCAACTCCAAAGTATCAACGAACCAGTTTAAATTCGCCCTCCGAGCGTAGGGTAAATGCCCAATTTTTTGATATTTTCCTATCATAAACATTGTTATACTTCGTTTATCTTGCATGTTTGCATTTACGGACTAAAGACCTGTAACGCGCCCAATAACAGGGAGCTTGATAACAATAATAAGAAGGGGGTATTTATGAAACATTCCCGCGAAATGGCTTATCTCAGGCAGCTTTGTTGCTCCGGTTTAGGACAAACGATTGTCATTCCTGAACTTCTAAAAGCTGTACAAACAGCCATTCCTTCGGGCAGTAATGTTTATACGCCGATTAATTCCTTGGGATTCCCTGTAGGGGCCATCACCGATGTGTTTATCCCCGAATTGGTTGAAACCGCGCTTGAAATCGTTCCGAAGTTTTATACCAGCGAAAAACTAAAACAAATTGATTCCGCCATAAAAAAAAATACCGCCGTTTCAAACCCGAAAATAATCGATAGTAAGATTTTTAGTTCGGATTTGTATAACTTGATCTGGCGTCCATGCGATCAATTCCACATGTTGTTGGGATTAGTGAGCAATCATATCCAACCCGTCGGCAGATTATTTTTGTTCAGGCCAAAGGCGAGCCGTCCTTTTAACTCGGCAGATAAACAGCTTTTTATTCAGCTATTGCCGTACATTGCGTATGCACTGAATGAAAATAACGACTTCGATTTTAATTATGTGAACAGCGGACAGTCTTGCCTGTTGCTTACGAATACCGAAGGTACGCTTATTTATCTGTCGAATCAGGCGAAAGAACTGCTGACCTTGGCGACCCAACCAAATTTTTTTAAACTTGGACAATCGAGTCCACTGAGCGTACCGCCCGCATTGTTGAATCTATGCCGAAATCTCGAAATTATTTATAAGGGGGGGAACGCTAAACCGCCCATTTTAATTGTTACTAATACGGCGGGAAGATTCGTATTCCGGGCTTACTGGATGGATGGCGAAAACACCAACCTGAACAAGCTGATTGGTATAACCATCGAACATCAAGAACCGCTTAACTTGAAGCTTTTGCGCGCATTGAAACTCGCCCCGCTTTCGCCCGTGCAGAAAGAAGTCGCGCTGTTAGTGGCGCAAAACGTCCCCACCGACAAGATCGGCGAACAACTGCATATCAAATACACGACGGTGAAAGACCATGTCCGTAAAATCTTCGACAAACTGGACATTCACCGCCGCGAAGATTTGCTGCCCAAACTGCTGGCTATTAAAAATATCGACAAATTATACCGATAAAGAGCGATTAACTTTGTTCCGCCATTTTTAAAAACAGGACAGCTTCCAAATGACCGAACGAAATGAATACTCCCACGTTTTAATTACAACTTAAAGCCAGACTTTTTCACCCTAATATCTCGATAAAGCCCTTTGCATCCTGGATCATGTGTTTTTATCAAATCCGCAATGTAACTTAACAGTTACGATTTGGTCGCAGCCCTCTTGGTTAGGCCGTAAATATAGGAAACTTTCTGTTTTGACTAAGAATGCCACGTTTTAGGTTCAATCCGAAAGAGTATCAAACCTGAAATATCTTCTCCTATAAAAAATTAACACTTTCCATGATTATTGTTTAACAGCTTCCGGTTTTGTGTGCCTATAAGATTCGAACTGCCAATACAGCAAGCCCGCTTGGACTTTTTGAAATTGGTTTTTTTCATTATTACTATAGGAGTTTGGATCATGAAAAATCTAATCACTGCAACTGCCCTTGGATTATTGACTGCCGCTACCCAAGTTCAAGCCACCCCGTGGGTTGCGTGCGGAACTATCGCGCAAATGACGGTAGCGAACGGTGCTACTATTCCCGGGCGTCCACTCACTCAATATGAATACGGAATTGCCTACAATTCAGTAGAACCCGTGCCTATTGTCGCCACCAATTGGAACAGCGGCTATAGGATTAGCAATAAACAGCCTTACCTGGTATTTTCGGATAATCCGGCGGCACCAATGAAAATGGGCGGCTTCGTTTTCTATTCCGGAACTCAAGCGGCGGACGATAATTGTGGCTCCGGTTTTTGGCGGCATCGATATTGGTGGAATGACGGAGGAACAATTTCCTTATTCAATGCCGGTACATTATCGAACGGCGATTACGTCCGCACTGGATTTACTAACGGCTGTTATACCAGCCAAACTGTTTATTGCCGTTTGCGTTAATGAACCGTTTAAAATAACGGTCTCACCGTAGTTGTATAAAAAGCGCATCTGGGGCGATGCGCTTTTTTACATTTTCCCAAATCCAGAAACACAAAACTCAGCCGATATTACCGCTAAGTTTCACCGTAAACACGGTCATCTAAGTTTGTTTTAGCCGATTACCCAGCAAAATAATGGTATAATTTCAAAGACTTTATTTTACTAAGATTACGCCCATGTCCATCAGTATGAGAAAAATCACCCATCAGGTTTTAGTTGGCAATATCAAAGTCGGCGGCGGCGCACCGATTGTGGTGCAATCCATGACCAACACCGATACCGCCGATATTGCTTCGACAGTTAATCAGATTATCGAACTGTCCGATGCCGGTTCCGAGTTGGTCAGGATCACCGTTAATACCGATGAAGCTGCAGCTGCTGTGCCTGAAATCAAAAATCAATTGCTGAAAAAAGGTTATGACACACCGATAGTTGGCGATTTCCACTTTAACGGTCACCGTTTGCTGGAAAACAACCCCGCCTGTGCTGAAACACTGGATAAATACCGTATCAATCCTGGCAATGTCGGGCGCGGAAAAGCCCGCGACCCGCAATTCCAGCAAATGGTTGAATTCGCCATCCAGTACATGAAACCGGTGCGCATCGGCGTTAACGGCGGCAGTCTGGACCAGTCGGTGCTAACCCGCTTGCTGGATGAAAACCGCCAGTTGACCAATCCCGAACCCTTGGCAGCCATTACCCGTAAAGCCATCGTGTTATCGGCGTTAGAAAGCGCCGCAAAAGCCGAAGAGCTGGGCTTGGGCCAGTCGTTGGCCTTCTTGCACGAGGTCGACGGCATCAACCAACGTCGTCGGGACCGGGTCGTGGACCTGGTTGCCCAGCTCTCCGGTGGGGGTCACGCCGG
>JBGAWU010000254.1:0-4490 GCA_044227425.1 Methyloglobulus sp. | reverse complement strand
ACAACAGGGCTTCTGCGGGCAGGCCGTCGCGCCCGGCGCGGCCAACTTCCTGATAATAACCCTCGAGGTTGCGGGGAAGGTTGTAATGGATAATGAACCGTACGTTGCTTTTATCGATGCCCATGCCGAAAGCGATAGTTGCGACCATGACTAAACCGTCTTCCATGATAAACCGGTGTTGGTTGTGTTGCCGTTGGTCGTTGTCCATGCCGGCATGATAGGGCAGGGCCTTGATACCCTTGCCGTTCAACCATACCGCAGTTTCATCCACTTTTTTGCGCGACAGGCAATAAACGATACCGGCATCGCCTTCGTGTTCGGTTTCGATAAAATTCAGCAATTGTTGGCGGGCATTTTGTTTCTGGATAATCCGGTAACGGATATTGGGTCGGTCGAACCCACTGAGAAAAAGCTGGGATTGTTCCAGGCCGAGACGAAACTGGATTTCTTGCCGGGTTCGTTCGTCCGCCGTTGCAGTCAGGGCAATTCGTGGAATAGTGGGAAAACGTTCATGCAAAAACGACAGCTTTAAATAATCGGAACGGAAGTCGTGTCCCCACTGGGAAACGCAATGGGCTTCGTCAATCGCGAACAGCGCAATGGGTATTCGTTCCAGCAGATTTAAAGTGCGTTCATTCGTTAAGCGTTCCGGAGCGATGTAAAGCAGGTCGAGTTCGCCGTCAAGCAACTGTCGTTCCGTCCGTTGAATGTCTTCAAAAGGTTGTGCCGAATTCAACGATGCCGCCCTGATGCCGAATTGCAACAAGGTGTTCACTTGATCTTGCATTAAAGCGATCAAAGGGGAAACCACGATGCCGACGCCGGGCCTGATTAATGAAGGGATTTGGAAGCAGAGGGATTTACCACTGCCGGTTGGCATGACGACCAAGGCATCTTGTCCGTTTACCAGGTGTTCGATAATCGATTGTTGCTGACCGCGAAAATTTTCATAGCCGAAAATAGTATTCAGAAGTCCAATCGCTTTATTCTGTTGGGTTTCCATTTTGATGTTTTTATTCTCGACCTGAACATTACCTTTTATAATGGCGCAATTATACAGGACTGCTTGGTGCTGTTAGCTATTCTCTCGGTCGGCGTTCTTAACCGATGACCGTAATTAGCCAGGGTTTAAAAAAGTTTTTTTTAAAATATAACAAACAATAACTTATCATGAATAACACGCATTCGGCGCGTCTTGGCAAACTGATAGAAAACAACCGTCAGCATCTGTTATCCGGCGGAAAAAAAGGGATAGAAAAAGAAAGCTTGCGGATCTCCAAAAATGGCTTGATTAGCCACAAACCCCACCCCAGGATTTTAGGTTCGGCGCTAACGCACCCTTATATTACGACCGATTATTCGGAAGCGCTGATTGAACTGATTACCCCGCCTTTTGCCGACATTAAAGATACCTTGGCTTTTTTAAGGTCGATCCATCAGTTTGTTTATCAGCATTTGGATAATGAGATGTTGCTGTGCACCAGTATGCCGTGCGGCATCGATGGCGACGAAAGTATCCCGATTGCGGAATACGGCACGTCCAACATTGGCAGGATGAAACATATTTATCGGCACGGTTTATGGCATCGCTACGGCAGGACGATGCAGGCGATTGCTGGTATCCACTTTAATTATTCAGTTCCCGAAGCGCTCTGGCCCGTTTTACAACAGCAAGAAAACAGCACAATCAGCCTTGAAGAATTTATTTCCGACGGTTACTTCGGATTAATCCGGAATTTTCAGCGTATCGGCTGGCTGATTTTGTATCTGTTCGGCGCATCGCCTGCGATTTGTAAAAGTTTCTTTAAGAGCCGTCCGCAATTGATGGCGCAATTTGAGGAGTTCGACCAGGGTACCTTATACCATCCTTATGCGACTTCGTTGCGGATGAGCGACATCGGCTATAAAAGCAAAAATCAGGCGAATTTGAGGATTAATTACAATTCACTGCCTGAATATGTCGAAAGTTTAACCCATGCAATCGCTACCCCGTTCCCTGAGTATGAAAAAATAGGCGTCGTGGTTAACGGCGAATACCGGCAGCTCAATGCCAATGTGCTGCAAATCGAAAACGAATTTTATAGCGTAATTCGTCCCAAACAGATCGCCCAATCGGGGGAAAAGCCTACCTTGGCATTGAAGCGGCGTGGCGTCAGGTACATAGAAATGCGTTCGCTGGATTTGGATTTGTTCAACCCTATCGGCATCGACGAAGACAAGGCTCGCTTTGTTGAAGCCTTATTGTTGACTTGTTTGTTGCAAGATAGTCCGCCCATGTCGGAAGCCGATTTCCAAACCAACAACTGGAATCAACTCCAAGTTGCGAATTACGGGCGCAAACCAGGGCTTGAACTTGAACGGAACCATCAAAAGATTAGCTTGCATGATTGGGCGCTTGAGATCCTGGATTCAATCCAAACCATTTGTGAAGTCCTAGACCAGGACGATGAAGCTAAACCCTACACCAAGGCATTGCTGGCGCAACGGCAAAAGGTACAAAATCCTCAATTAACGCCATCGGCGCGCTTACTGGCAAACATGCAAGGAATAGAAGAGCCGTTTAACTGTTTGGCGATTGAAAAATCGGCAGAGCATGCCGCCTGCTTCAACGGGAAGCAAGTTGATGAAACCTTTGCAAGTCAATTCAAGGAATTGGCGCAGCAATCGTTAACCAAACAAGCAGAATTGGAAAGCAAAACGCAACTTCCGTTCGACGAATTCCTAAAGCACTATTTTGAGCAACAATAACAATAATGAATGCCCTCAATATCGAACAATTACAACAAGAACTGGTTGGTAAAAACCCGCGTTTCATTCTAAAAAAAGCGTTTTCCTTATTTGATAATATCGCTATTTCTTTCAGCGGAGCAGAGGATGTCGTATTGATTGATATGGCGATCGGTATTCGGAAAGAATTCCAGGTATTTACTCTGGATACCGGACGCTTGCATCCGGAGACTTATCGGTTCATTGAAAAAGTTAGAAAGCATTACGGCATCGAAATCGAATTACTAACACCTGACCGTGAAATCCTGGACGCGTTTGTTAAACGGAAAGGCTTGTTCAGTTTCTACGAGGACGGTCATGAAGAATGCTGCAAAATCCGGAAAGTCGAGCCATTACGTAGAAGGCTGGCGATGGTTGATGCGTGGATTACCGGCCAGCGCCGTGACCAAAGCCTCGATACGCGTCAAGCAATTCCGGAGATCCATATCGACAGTGTGTTTTCGACCGCTAAAAATCAACTGGTTAAGTTCAACCCCCTGTTAAACTGGAAATCGGCGCAAGTGTGGGATTATATCGAAGCCTATCAAGTGCCTTACAACGAATTGCATAAAAAAGGTTTCATCAGTATCGGCTGTGAACCTTGCACCCGGGCTATTTTACCCAACGAGCACGAACGGGCAGGGCGCTGGTGGTGGGAAGAAAGCACAAAAAAGGAATGCGGTTTGCATGTCAGCAAAATTAATCTTACCGACGATTAGGAAGTAACGCGGATGACGAGGAACACAGGGCCGAACGACTACAGATAACTGTATCTGGGAGAATTCGAGGTTGTATTGTTTTCTCCGAATTCCTTTGTAGTCCATGGGGTTACCGTATCCCGGTTATTTTATAATCCCCAACGCGGTCGCAATATGAGCCAGTTCGGCAACCGTCGAAACATTGAACTTGGTTTTGATTTGGGTTCCGTAGTTGGCAACGGTTTTATAGCCTAGGCACAATTCTTCGGCGATTTTGTGCGTCGTCAGGCCTTTGGCGAGTAGGCGAAAAATATCGAATTCTTTAGGTGTAAGGCTATTGAGAAGTTTTTTATAATCGATTTCGTTAGGCTGATTCGTTTTTATCGATGGACTTTGTACTGACAATCCCGACTCGATGTAGCTATTTCCATCGGCAATACATTGGATGGCGTCAATTAGGATCTCGGCGGCGCTGTTTTTGGTGATATAACCCAAGGCGCCTGCTTCAAGAGCGCGGCTGATGTAAACGCTTTCATCGTGGACGCTGAACACCAGTATTTTCGCTTCGGGGTTGCGGGTACAAATACGTCGGCAGCATTCCAGGCCGCCGATGCCTGGCATTGATAAATCCAATACGACGACATCCGGTTTTTTCTCCAGATACTGTTGACAAGCAGCTTCGCCCCGGTCAGTTTCAGCAACGACTTCAATGTTTTCAGACGATGCCAGCAGCATTTTGAAACCGGCACGGACGACGGCATGGTCATCAACTAGAAGAACACTAATTTTGTTCACGAAATCGGAATTGAAGCACGAATGGTCATGCCTTGTTGACGCGCTGTGTCGATGTTAAATTCTCCGCCAAGACTTTTGATGCGTTCCCTGATGCCTAGCAGGCCAAAGCCATTTTTGATGTCGGGCAACGAGCAGCCTTGACCGTTATCCGACACTTTTAAATTTAAAATGGCATCGGCTGCAATGTCCAGATTTATAACGGCGGATCCCGCATTTGCGTGGCGGATGATG
>JBGAWU010000253.1:0-4516 GCA_044227425.1 Methyloglobulus sp. | reverse complement strand
ATTGGTTTCAAACGACGCCAATTTGATCGATTGCGCCATCCCCTGGGATAACGAGAAGAATACAATCGGGTCGGAAGTCTCGATCTCGATATGGTCTTCAATAATACGGGTTTGGGTACATTCAAGGGTAAAGGTAAAGTGGTCTTCTTCGATATTTTCCAGCGGGTTTTCGGCATGTTCAAACAACAACTGGTGGAGCTTATGCTGTTGCTCGGTAGCGACATTCCAGTGGACAACCGCGCCGTAAGCAAAAACAATCGACCATGTTTCATCACTTTCAACCAGCAATGCGCCTTTGATAATCCGGATCAAATCGGATTCGGAAAGAATTTTCGATAACGCGCCGACATCAAAATTTTGCGCTAAACAATAAGCCACGCAGCGTTTTACCGTTTTAGTTTCAGACATCGTAACGCTTGCCCTAAGATTTTCTCATAGTTAGAAGATGATCCGAATTGTCGGCAGATAGGCTACCTATTTCGACTTAAGGCGGATATTGCCATTATCCGCCTGCCTTACTTTAATTTTTATAGAATCTGGTGCCGTTAAAAGCACGAGCGGCAATCGGAATTAATTATCGGATATTTTTAACAGCCAACCTTCTTCCGCTCGGCATGACGATAATTTGGATTCAATTTTAACATCAACCCGGGCTGCCGTATTTTTTAAGGAATCAGGGATTTTGCCCCGGACAATATAATAAGGGTCTTTGAACTCTGTTTTTACTTCAACGGGTTGTCTTTTTACTTCAACGAAGATCTGTTCCGGATCATCAAGATTGGAGACCACGAAGGAAAATTCCGATCCGGGTGAAACGGTTGCCAAGTGCGCCGGTTGCATTTTGCTCAGATGGGGGCGGACACAAGCAGCGCCGCCAGTTTCGGCTTTAGCGCCCCTACCCCGATGCGCACTGTGATCCATTGCTGCATTGGCATCAAATATCGGAATAATAATCAGGCCAACTAGTAAAGGTATTTTTTTCATTTGGACAATCCTCCCTTTCATATTTGATTTATTTTATCGAATGATTATACCTACTATTTCGATAAGCTTTATCTCAAATTAATCCGAACAGTATTGGTCTCTTAATAAGACTTTTTAGAGGACATTGGCATAATCCTGCTCCAACTGCCGGAAATTCATTGATGTCATAAAGCGACTGAAACTGAGCCACGCGGAAAGCCCCATTAAGTCCGTAAATTGCGGCGGTAAAAAACGCGGAGGAATGACAGTGCCTTCCTCGACTAAATCGAACAACACCTTCATATCTTCAATCATCGTTTTCCCACAAAACAATAATGGGATACGGTCGGGGCAGCCTTTGTTGACCGCAAGACGCATAAAGTTATAGGTCAGGACAAAGCCCTTGATATAAGTCAGATCTTTTGTAAACGGCATAGCGTCTGGCAAGCTACCCCTGAATACACGGCTGCTGATCGTATAACTTTCTTCCTTATCCAAGCCTTTCTCCAGGAAAAAATTGAATATTTCGACGAAATTAGCCCCTTCTTCCGCCAGAGTTATTGCCCGTATCCGGTCAATGAGCCGCATTAAACGGTTAGGCGTAGAACTGAAGGTAAGTATCTCCATCAAAACCGCCAGCCCTTCCTGGGTAACCGTTGCCGAAGGCGGCCCTTTACCCAGAAAAGTGCAGTAAGGTTGTGCCAGCCCGTTCAAGGTTGTACCCAAATGGACCCAGATTTCATGAACCTCCAATACCCGCAAATCGCGCATATTGAACAATGCGTCCGCACGCAATTTAACGTAATCGGTACCCGCGGCGGCATCCGCCACAATGCCGTCGCTAATCATTGCCCGAAGCCCATTGCCAGGCAGCATAGCTTCAATCCTTTCATTAAGGATTACCACCGCTTCAGCAGCCGGAATCGTTTTGGGATCTTCCATCAAAAAATCCAGTTTTAACAGTTGCGCCAAAGTCGCCTCCATCATACTTCCCAAGTCCGCGATGGTAGGGTCGCCGACATGGAAAACATCTTGGGACGATCCGTACAATTCTTGCGAAATATTTGTGAATAACGCGCTTCCCCGTGATTCGAGCATCGTGACAACATCTTGATATTCGCGGCAGATCCGGCGCATGATGACACTCAATGGATTCAATTGGCCGAGTTTGCGTACCAAATCCCTTTCGATCTGGTGAAACTCCTGTTTTTTATCTTGCGGGTCGAAGCCTAATGCCCTTTCCCGATAATAGTCAGGAGAAAGCTTTGGCAGCTTCTTACATTTTTCTGCAAAAAACGTTTGTTTTATGCTGTCGTCCCATTTTATCGAATCGAGGATACGGATCGGCTGTTGCGCCTTGACAATCCGATCAGAGAGCGTTTTAACTTCAGTTAAATAAGCCGATATTGGCGTTTTGTCAGTCATGTACGGCTTACCCTTTTATCGATAAAGTGGGGGACGGAAGAAACAAATTTCTTCATCTCCATAGTATTACAACTTGATGACAAGTATAACAACATGTAACGACACGACGCAGAAAAACCCGATAGATAGCTCGTTTAAGATAAAACGCCACTTTTTTATCGTCGACTTAAGTATCACTGCAAAAAATGGAAAGTAGCCGCTTTGAATTACTTTGTAAGCTTTGCCTATATCTATCAAACTTAATTAATAGTGTCAGCGATTGAATAAAAAACCATTGCTAATTTTAGTAAATTCTTTATAATTGTCTCTCTTAATCGCGGGGTGGAGCAGCTTGGTAGCTCGTCGGGCTCATAACCCGAAGGTCGTAGGTTCAAATCCTGCCCCCGCTACCACCTTAGCCTTGCCCTGAGCGCTCGTCTGATTTTAAACAAGCACTTAAATCATTCGGATCGATAGTCTTCTTCGATTCACATCATATATTCCCAAATTGCCCTGTAACCCTCGATCATGACCACCGATTTCGGTCATCGTTTTGAGCACTGCAACAGCGGAGCAGATTCAGTGATCTTTTGTTGCTCACCTGCCGCTATTGTCAAAATCTCTGCAAAATCGCCATACAAGTCACTTTAAAAAACCGAATTGCTCCACCATCAAATGCTCCATTCCCGGAAGCTGTATTTGAATATATCGAAGCCTTCTACAATCGAGAGCGATTATATTCCGCCAATGGATAGCTTTCGCCCATTGACTTCGAGCTTCAGCAATATGCCGCTTAACTTTATGTCCGGAATGCTGTTGACACATCACCAAATCACGGCATAAAAATTGGGTACGTGCCATTTCGCCTTTTGATAACTCGCCAGAAATCAGACGGATTATCTATACGGCCAACGCCATTGAATCAGTGAACATGGGGTTGCGCAAAAGCACTAAAAACCGTGGCCCACTCCCAATTGACCCTCCATTGCTCCCTAAACCCCAATTATTCAAAGACAAAATTAAATTCAATGACAAGAATCATTTATTTAAAAGTGTGAATTAGTCAACAAACATATCGCACTCTTGTAACTATCCTTTGATTCGACTTAGTCGTTCCGGCTTTTGTGTTTTTAATTATCTATAGCTTTGCTTGTATGCATCCAAGTAACGCTGGCTAAAATGCAACTTAAAGATTTTCACCTAATTTTTGGACGGAATATTCATTATTATCTCCAAATCCTGGTAGTGAAAAAGCTTGACCACAAGTCACTTGAAACCTTTTATTGGTTTGGTTTCGCCGTTACCGGTGCTAACCAATTAATAAACCTAGATCCATCCAAATAAAAATAATCGAGGTGTTAACATGAAAACAAATAAATCAACCTTTTCGTTATATAAAAATAACGCACCCCAAATCAGCTTCTTTAGCGCATTGGTCGTGGACGATTACGGCCCGGCAAAAAAATTACTGGGCGCCAGCCTTTCGACATTGCCCCAAATCGGGTTAATCGATTTTGCCGATTCCGGGGAAGAAGCATTAAAAAAAGTAGCCCGAAAAAAATACGACATTATCTTTCTGGACATTACCATGCCAGGCGGTCTGGACGGCTTCGACACATGCGCCCAAATCCGGGACATCAAAGGATACGAAATAACCCCGATCATCATGGTAACTGGCAATATGTCGCCAAGTAATGAGTTTAAAGGGATAATTTCAGGATGTACAAGCTTTGTCACCAAGCCCATCCAACAAGAACCTTTTCGAAAGCTTAATTTAAAAATGTTCACTTGGCTGGAGAATTATAAAGCGGCATGACGTATTCGCGGCTTAAGTTGAAAAATTTCCTATAACTTCCTATTTATCGATTCGGCTTGGTTTTGCTTTAACGAATTCCTGCAATGAAACGAAGGACAAGGATACCTGTAAAAAGCTAAAGCTAGTTGAGATGTAGCATCCTAAAAGCCGGATCGATAATCAATTGAACACCTATCCAAGAAAATCTGGGTGGCAACACTGTAACAACCACATTCTGTATACGGTTGCATAAACAATAGCTCAATTAACTAACCTACGTTTTCATTCAATTTGACCAACAAGGTGTAAAGTGTAATAATGGAATCAGTAATTTAGGCATTTACATAAACGTTA
>JBGAWU010000252.1:0-4525 GCA_044227425.1 Methyloglobulus sp. | reverse complement strand
GCATGTCGTTGTAAGAGGTGATAATCGCGATGTTGGCTTTTTTATCGCCCCTTAAATCGGCTTTGTCGCTGGCATTACACGCAACAAAACCATGCGCCAGATTGCCGCACGGCAGCGTCGAACGGGTCGGCTCTTGTTTGGCAATCCCGTCGATGTGTTTAAGGTAAGCGGAACGCGTTTTATGGCTGCGTTCAATGACTTCTTCGGTGACTTTTTCGATGACGGGATGCATGGTATTTTCTCTAATCTGTTAATCAATTCAATTTTGGTGAGGGATGTAGTTTTGACCTTTTTTGATTTCCTATTGAGCAAAATGCAGCCGTGTCATTTTGGGTTTATCGTTGGGTTCAAAATGACAATCGACTGCTTCGCGCACTTTACAGTGCAAATCGTCTAAATTATCGGCATCCGTGAAAATAGACGCATCCAAAGCCTTTGCCATAAAACCGCCTTCTGGTGCGTCTTCAACTAAGAAAATGATTTCGTTCATGTTGTTTCCTACCTTTTGAGATTTGTAGGTTGGGTTAGGCGCATAAAATAAATCATGCCAAGGTTTTAATTAGATTAACCGTGCGCCGTAACCCAACATTGGGCGGTAATTTAGCCTCTGATCGTTGGGTTACGACGCGCCCATCCGTCAGTGGAAGTTTGGTCAATGTTGCCATGCGCGTCTAACCCAACCTACAGTACTCAGAATAAAAGCGCATATTTAGGCTTATTCAACTCGTTTTGTTAACGGAAATATCCATTTTCCTTTGTCATCGTGATATGGTTGCTTATAAAAAAATATTCACCACAATAGTTATAATCGATAAATAAATGTATTTTTATGTCTTGGTTTTCATATGCGTCGTACAAATTTCTATTGGCATCAATCGGCTCCCCAAAAGGTTTACCAATATCTTGACCTTGAAAATAAACAACACCCTCTTTTTTTATAAGCGGGAATTTTTTACTTTTAGAATGTTTGAATAGAGCCATATCACCATATCTTCTGGATTTTTTAATACCTGAAGGCCCCTTAAAATCAAAGTCATATTTAGTATCAAGATCAGTAAGTTGGTAGTTTTTGCCAATTATCAATATTGGCCTAACCCTTGGTTGTGGTTGTGGAGGGGTAGGATTTATTTCACATAGACGAACAGCATCCTCTAATATTTTAGAATATAGGGTTTTGCCAATGCCTTCATTTTTAATGTAAATGCCCATTTCCTCGTTATTTAGTTCACTGAAACAATGAAGATTAAGGCTTGTTACTATAGCCTCGTATTCATTCAGATAACATTTGGCATGTAATTTAGGGACATCAACTATTTTAGTCGAACAGTCACTAAGCTGATCCTTTAAGTCTTTTATCCTACAGACGATAATAATCTCAAATCCTTTCTGTTTTTTCTCTTTTAAGATGCGTTTTAAGTTATCGTGAATGCGTATAAATGGCGAAATAAGAATAATTCGAGATGTAGCATTATTTAACAATTTTTCCAAGTAGTAGCTATTGCCTCGTGTAGTTAAATACTCAACGAATCTCTGATCAAATTCTTCGATATGTTCTAGAGAAACGGCAGGCGATTGATAACGTGCACGTTGGTCTTTTGAAACAAACAATGAAATCAACTTGTTCAGAAATTCCTTAATCATATTTACCTCGTGCATCCATATTTAAATGTTAAGCTCGGAGGCTGGGTTAGGCGCACAAAACAAATCACGCAAAGACCTCCTAATAAGTTAACCGTGCGCCGAAACACGACATTGGGTGGCAGCTCGTAGGCTGGGGTGAACTTGTGAACCCCAGCAATGCAATAGGATGTGCCGAGGTACGAGGCGCATCAATCGAGGAATAAAAGATTACGCGAACGGTGCGCTTACTTCGTTCAGCACATCCTACGACCTTTGTTTATTCAATAATATAGGGGGTTTTTCAACGTTAATTACGTAACAGCCGAACAATTGAGCAACAATATTGCAACAACTTCCAGTACTCCATAAATATTTTTTAATTCAGATGCTTACGATGGCGATTGATTTTTACGTGTGCGTCCAAACCCTGATTATATGCAATCAAAGCACTTTGAACATCTTGGTTGTTTGGAAATTTTTGCAATAATTTTTTTAAAATTGTTATCGCTTGTCTGGATTGTCCGGCATCATTTAAGGCCACGGCATAGACATAATCATATTGGGGCGTTGCCTGGTCCAACCTGCCAGCTTGTTTAAGCTCAGACAATGCTTCTACCATGCGCTGAGTTCTGACCAAAAGTAAACCCAAGGCATGATGTGCGGCTGCATAGCCTGGGGCTAAGTTTATGGCTTTTTTAAGCAGCTGTTCCGCTTCGTCTTCGTGCTGCGCCCGACGTTTTAAGTCGGCCAGGTTGATATATGCTTGCATAAATTTAGGCTCAAGGCGTAAAGCTGTGCGGTACGCCGCTTCCGCTTCTGCAAATTGCCCGGAATCACTATAGAAATTGCCTAGGTTAACCTGTGATTCGGGGCGTTCTGCATTAAACCATTGAATGGTTTGGTAGTCCTGACCGGCTAATCTGGTTTGCTCCTGCTGCTCGGATGACAGTGATTGTTTGTCAACAATCGCCAAGCCCTTACCGGCTGTAGCGCGTATGGCTAGCAGCGGGTCATTAACAACGCCAAGCAAGAGGTTGCGAAGCGACACTGGTGTTTCAGCCAGAGCTTGCGCCGCACCCAAACGAACCAGCGGTTCTCGGTCAACCAAGGCATTCTGGAGGGTTTGTATCGATGCGTCGATTAAATAATTGCGCAGTTCCCAAAGCGCCGAAGCACGAGCAATAGCGGGGACTTCGGCATTTTCAGCCAATTGCATTAAACCTGATGCCGCATCAGGTTCGAAAGCTCTAGCCCGATGAAAAACATCGGCATAATTTTGGAAACCACTAGGTGGATGACCAGAATGGTGGGTTATCTTTGCTAACGCCCATTCCGGTTTTTGCTTACTATGACAATTGTTACATGTATTAGGAATACCTAAGCTTTTAGTCAAATCAGGCCGCGGAATTCTGAAACCATGATCATGACGCTGATCAACCACCATGTAGGTTTGCGTCGGCATGTGACAACTTGCGCATTGTGCGGCCTGTGTGCCACTTTGATGAAAATGATGCTTCTCGCTATCGTACGCGTCGGCACGATGGCACTGCGTACAAACCTTATTGCCGTCCTCTCGCAGTTTTAAGGTGTGCGGATCATGGCAATTGGTGCAGGTCACCCCATACTGGTACATTTTGCTTTGGAGGAAAGAGCCGTAGTTGAAGACTTCATCCTGCATCTGCCCGTCCGCAAAATAGTTACCGCTAGTGAGCAATTCGGGTTGGTGGCTATCGAGCAAGGTTTGTGCTGGATTATTGCTCTCGGCGAGTTGCGAGCGCCGGGAATGGCATCTCGAACATAACTCGGTGGTAGATTTTGGATCAAAGCCGTTAACCACCGGCGTTGCAATCTTCTGGTTTTCAGCGAAATGCCATTGTGTCCTGTTGGCAGCGGTCAAATGAATCAACAAACCATTGTCGGGGCTGTGTCCCTCTTGTTTCTGATTAGCCCAAGCGACATGTGCCGAACCGGGACCGTGGCACGCTTCGCAAGCGACATTAATTTCCGACCAGCCGGTGGTAAAACGGTTGCTGGCAAGATCGAAGTTTTTCTGTATATGGGTGGAATGGCATTCCGCACACATGAAATTCCAATTTTGATCAATGCTCGCCCAATGCACGTTTTCGCCCGCTTTAACCTGTGGTTTCGGGTAAAGATGGAACCAACGGTGGCCGCCTTCGGCTTTGCTACGGCTATCCCACGCTAGCCCCAGGGCTTGCACACGGCCATCGGGAAACTCCACCAAGTACTGCTGCAAAGGATAAACGCCGAATGTGAATTTGACCTGAAAATCGGCAAGTTTGCCATCCGCTCCATCAGTACGGACAAAATAGGCGTCCGCCTTTTTGAAGAAACGCGAAGTAATGCCGAAATAATTGAAAGTTGCGTTATCGAAATCGCCGAGTACCGATTTGGTCGATGCGTGTTGCATACTCAAGGCATGTTGCGATGTTTGCCAGAGCATAAATTGTCTCTGATGGCATTGTCTGCAGGCACCTGATCCTACATAGCGCAATGCATCACCAATGGCGTTTTTGGCAAAGGCCGAAATGGCAGTGCTTAGGCCCAACAATAAAATAGGCGGTAGTTTTAATGTTAATGATTGAAACATAGAGTCAGATCAGTTCTGGCATGGTAAACTTTTGAAAGGCGATTTGTATTGGATCAATACCTTACTTATTTGCGTTCATTATTGGCTAATCATTTCTGGGTGATTGTCCCACGGAACTGATTAATTTTGTTGCTTAATTAAGTATAATTGTTCTCTATCACAAGAAAATGACGCTATTGTTTAGACGGCTTGGATGATATGAATTCGCCAAAACCGGCAAGACAAATAAAACCTTGTCCTGCGTTCAAATAACCTAATTTGGATGATTAACATGAAAATAAAACTCATTTTGTT
>JBGAWU010000251.1:0-4549 GCA_044227425.1 Methyloglobulus sp. | reverse complement strand
AACCGAAGGGATATCCTGAAACAATGGAGCAGATACTTCACTGTGGGAGAGTTCTGTTATTAAGTGTTCGTCCGCAACAACGATTGTTTGTTGGGCAGAAATAACAAAAATAACAGCTATACTTAAAGTTTTAGTGTACTTCATTTGCAGCACGCTTCGGATAGTTTTCATAAGTTATGAAAATATAGATTATTTTTTATCATTTTAAAAAATAAATAAACGCAACTTGCATTTAAAAAGCTTAAATATAATACATTGACGGATTAACAAATTGAGTAAAACCAATAACAATCAAGCGCGTGCTTTAAGATCTATAACTAATGCCCGCAATTTAGGGCTTATTCAACTGAAAGCAGAATCCGATCATTACGATGGGCGAATTGTGAGGGTAACCAACAAAGACCTTATACATTTCGGTAATTGTAGCTACTTAGGCTTAGAAACTCACGAAGCAGTAAAGCTTGGCGGCATAGACGCATTACTCCGTTACGGAAGTTTATTTGCAAGTTCAAGGCAGTATATTGGATTAAGCTTAAATGAAGAACTAGAGGCTCTGCTTAATAAAATAACCGGTTATTTTACTCTAGTTACGCAAACAACCACATTAGGTTCAATTTCAGCCATACCGGTGATCACATCACCGAACGATCTCATCTTGATGGACCATCAATTACATGTGAGTGTCCAAAATGCAGTCAAAATTGCCCAGACTCAGGGTACTCAAGTAGGCATGGTGCGCCACAGTAACATAGACATCCTTGAAGACCTGATAATACAACACCAAAATAACTATGAGAAAATTTGGTATCTGGCTGATGGTTTGTATTCAATGCTTGGCGATGGATGCCCGATTGAGCAACTGCATGAGCTTATGGACCGTTATCCAAACTTTTATTGTTATGTAGACGACGCGCACGGAATGAGCTGGATAGGCCAGCACGGTAAAGGATATGTTCTCAACAAAAAGCCACTGCACAAGCAAATGGTCTTAGTAATGTCTCTTGCCAAAGGATTTGGATGTTGTGGTGGCGTACTGGTTTTTCCATCAATAGAAGCTCGCGACTTGGTAAAATGTGTTGGCTCATCTTTAATTTTTAGCGGCCCTATTCCTACTCCCGTATTAGGCACAGCGATCGCATCAGCAAAAATACATTTGTCGAATGAAATAGTGGACAGGCAAAATAAATTGCATGCTCTAATTAAATATTTTAGACAACAAGCTTATGCCTATAACTTACCTTTAATTAATCATTCTTTTTCACCGATTTTCTATTTTGGCGCTGGTTCTGAAAACAATGCCCATCATATTGTCAAAAAAATGCAAGAAGCCGGATTTTTTACTTGTATCTGTAATTACCCTGCTGTCCCCAAAAAAAATGCAGGTATTAGAATTTGCCTTACAACACATCTTATTTACGAAGATATTGACAATGCCCTTGCAGCTATGAGTGAAATTGTAAATTCTTTAGAATTAGAAGGGAAACTGGATAAGGAAAAAATATATATTAGTTTTAAGGCCTTAGAGGTATTATAAAATCACCTCCTCAGATAATCTTCTGAGTTAGGATTTTTCGTTAAAAACAATCTTGGCATGTTTAAGAAGATCCCTAGAAATATCCATATTCATATGTTCAGCAATTTTGGCATTCAAGGTATAGGCCACTTTGCGCGGATGCTCAGGGGCAACCGACGACGCCGGTACGCCGTTCAGTATTTTCTGGGCTATTAAGGCACTTTGCCCGCCCAAATCTTCGTAATCCCAGGATAAGGCGTAAAATGCGCCCGACTTGACCCAGTTATCCGACAAACCGATCAGCGGCACTTTATTACTGAACGACGCCATCAAGACTTCCTTCGCCGTATTGATCGACATGGCCGTTTCGTCCGGTATCGCCAGTAACAACTCAATATTAGCCGCCAATTGTTCAAGGGCATAGGGTAATTCCTTGGGGGTTTCCACCGGAATTGTCACCAGCTTTAAGCCCATCTGCTGGCTGATTTCTTTCGCCGTCTTTATCGTTCCGGCATTCTCAGACGGATTGTACAAAATGGCCACTGACGTTTGCTGCGGAAAGAATTTCTTTAACCAGTGGAACTGGGTTTGCAAACTGTAACTCAGGCTAACGCCAGTGACGTTGCTTGCCTGTTTGAAGGCCTCTTCTTTCAACACCATGGTCGCCACGATGGGTATCCGTGTCGTCTGTTGGCTGGCCCATTTCAAGGTCTCGCTGCCCAACGCAAAGATCAGGTCTGGCTTGAGCCGCTCGAGTTCGGCGCCGCCGCCTGCGGCTTGTATTTGCGTGAGCGTTTCCTCAATGACGGCTGGCTTTGCCGAAACGGCAATTTGCGCCTTAAAGCCTGCAATCACCTCGTGGTAAGGCCCATCGTTGGAATTTGTGAGGATCAGGATTTGCGCCGCTTTTTCCGCAAGTAAGGGCATCGGCCATGACAAGACACAGAACATTATTAAGCCGATAGGCAACCGCGCCTGCGTCAATAGAGGAATGTCCATAAACCGATAACTAATTTCGCCAAAACCATAGGCACAGGTTAAACCCTGCCCCTTAGCCCTACAATTAGTACAAACACTTACTGCACAACGGATTATCGATTTAAGATCGAATTTCACAAAAGTTTTTCGGTTTACTGTTTCGGGATGGTTGTGCGTTCGGGCGTTTTTAAAAATCTAAGCTGGCTTTTACGCGATATTGTATGCCATCTTGTTGTATCGCATTTTGTACGTGGTCGGCAGAAGCTGGATCAAAATATCGTTGGTCGAAAAGATTGTAAACGCCAGTTGACAGCTCCAGTCCCTTCACCCAGTTTTGGGTGAAGATGGTCAAATTGCTGATAACATGATCCCCAACCCTACCTCCTAAATTAAAGTTAATGGGTTTAAGTGGTGTTTTTCTACTGCTCATAAATTGAGTTTCGAAACCCAAAAACACTTTATCTTTCCAAAGCGGTGCGATTAAATTCAGTTTGATCATATGCTCTGGAGAATTGGTCAGACGTTCGCCTGTTTTTTCATTTACGGTGTCTTGCCATGCGTAACTTAGCCGTCCTTGAAAACCATCCCCCCAAGAATTTTCTAACTGCACTTCTACTCCGGTTGATTCAACATTTCGGTTGTTTTGATATTTCGCACGACCATTTCCGATATCAGTCAAAGTAATATTGTCATTAATATTGGTATGAAAAACATTCAATTCTGCCCGCAATTGCTGAGTAAAGTAATGTTCAATAATAAATTCAATCGTATCTAGTTTTTCTGGCTTTAATTCTGGATTAGCTACAACGGTTCCTGGGTTGTTGTAGAGTTCGTTTTGATTAGGCGCCCTAAATGCCTCCCCATACAGCAGTTTAAACGTTGTACTTTGCCAAGGCGCATAAATTAGGCCTACACGAGGATTAATAGTACTTCCAAATATGCTATAAAAATCGTAGCGTAACCCCGCATTTAAACTTATTTCATCCGTAACCGTATAATCATCCTGAATAAAAACTGCCCACTGATAAGTGTTTTGATTAGATGGTGACGATAACTGAAACTGCGGAGTAAAAACGGATTGGTATTGCCTGAAATTATCCTGATATTGTCCACCAACCGTTATATGATGGCTATTCCACAACAATTTTCTCGCTTCTAATTCATAACGCCACCATGCGCTATCCACAAACGAAGTAAAAACTGAGCTAGTTCCCTTGAACCGGTAATTATTATAAGAAAGCCGTGATTGAATATTGAGTTGATTTTCAAACGTATGATCATACTTTAATTCAAAAAAAGAAGCTTGATCGGCAAAAGTTTGTGCTTGACTATTAAACGGCAACCCGAAAGATGCAGTGGGAATATCTTTATTCCTGTTTACATGTAAGCCTTGGAATGAAAAATCACCAAAAGCCGCTTTTAGCATCAACTTTTTATTACGTTCGCCATCGCTATCAATGCTTAAGCCATTGTTGGTTGCACGTAAATCATGCCCAGGGACATGTTGATCAAACTCTCGATAGTAAAGTGTGTCGTAACCTTCACTATCGTAAAAAGTACCCGTTAAAAAAGTTTCCAAACCATTTTGAAAACGGTTGCCATAACTGGCACTGACTTTATGCGTATCGTTTGTTCCATACGAATACTTAACATTTGCACCATGCTGGTCTCGCCCGCGCTTAGTGATGATGTTGATAACGCCGAATACAGCGCTGGTTCCATAAAGCGATGAACTCGGGCCACGAACCACTTCTATCCGTTCAATAATATCTACATCGACAGGGAAACCTTCAGAGGTATCGAAAGCATCAAACATACTATCGTTAAAACGATGCCCATCTATCAAAAGTAGTAAACGGCTATTGTAATCGGACGGCAAGCCAAAGCCTCGTGCGCCGGCATAGCCGTAAGCACGATCAGTGGTATTATAAAACCCTCGAAGGCTGGAGAGAATTTGGCCAAATGTGCGGTAACCATATTTTTTTATTTCATCAGCCGTCACGATACTAATGGATGCAGGCGCCTTTGTCACTTTTTGTTCGTACTTGGAGGCACTAT
>JBGAWU010000250.1:0-4561 GCA_044227425.1 Methyloglobulus sp. | reverse complement strand
TCTACAATTTTTGTTTTTAGGCCGGCTTTCGCCAATGCTTCAACCCTGTCATTAACATTTTCTTTTCTCGATGCCACCAATAAAACATCTAGCATTTGTGGATTCGTTTCGTTCACCCGTTGAACTTCGAAATCCAAATTAACCTCATCAAGCGAATAAGGTACATATTGGGACGCTTCGTCCATCACTTGGTCTTCGATTTCAGTTTCATCTAGGGAAGAAGGGATCGAAATGACTTTCGACATAACCGCCGACCCGGAAACCGCCACGCAAGCTTGCCTTACCTTGGTTCCCGACTGTTTGACTGCCAATTTAATGGCGTCGGCAATAATATCGATATTGGCAATATTCTTATCGACAAACGCATCTTGCGGCAAAGGCGATACCGCATAGCTCTCAACCCGGTATCGGGTTCCCACCTTGCTTAATTCCAGCAGCTTGACCGCGGCAGTACTAATGTCCAAGCCAAGCACCGCTTTCTGTTTCTGATTGAACCAGACCATGAAACGCCCTTATTTGTTGTTAATATCAGATCGCTTTATCGACAATGTTCAAATATCATCATAGCAATCAAAATCATCCTGCGCAAAAGTATAGTAGCCTTTTAAGTTTTCATGCTAAAAAATATTCAATTTATTTGTTTCTTTTGTTGCTCTATACTCGCAATCTAATTTTATATCAGACGATCTAAAACGATAGAATTAAGCCGGATTATGTGATTAATTTGGCAAAATCTCATGAGTACTAATCAGGACTATTTGTGTCGATAAAACAGCAAGACGGCAGCATACTGAAATGGTTGGCAATTTTTTTTGTCATGCTTGTATTGAGTGTAATCACTGTCGGCTACCTTGCTTACAACCGCCTAGCTTCCGACCTGCCGGACATTAATACGTTGCACAATGTCCGGTATGAAGTACCGCTCAGCGTTTACAGCAAAGACAATCAACTCATTGCCCAGTTCGGGGGCAACAAGCGTATCCCCGTTAACATCGAGGAAGTCCCTAAACAACTCATTAATGCCTTCCTCGCAGCCGAAGATGATAGCTTTTTCGAACACCCTGGCGTCGATTATAAAGGCTTGATACGCGCCGGCCTTCAGCTAATCATCACCGGCAAGAAAAGGCAGGGCGGCAGCACGATTACTATGCAAGTTACGCGCAACTTCCTGCTATCTAGTGAAAAAACTTTCACCCGCAAGCTGAAAGAGATTATTCTCGCCTTAAAAATTGAAGAAGAATATTCAAAGGATAAAATCCTGGAGCTGTACCTTAACCAGATTTATATGGGCCATAGCGCCTACGGTGTGGTCGCCGCCGCCCAAACCTATTACGGCAAATCCTTGAATGAACTGACGCTTGCAGAACAAGCCATGATCGCCGGCTTACCGAAAGCACCCTCGGCATACAACCCCATTACCGATGAGCCGCGCGCCATCGAGCGGCGGAATTATGTACTGCAAAGGATGCTGGAGCTTAGCTATATCGATCAGCAAGCCTATGAAACGGCAATCCAGCAACCTTCTACCGCTAAGCTGCAATACCATTCTTCGGATATTTCCGCACCTTTTGTCGCTGAAATGGTAAGGCAACATGTTCACGACAAATACGGCGACGATGCTTATACAATGGGACTTAAGGTTTACACGACCATTGACCCGGCCTTACAAAAAGCAGCCGAACAAGCGCTTAGGGATTCCCTGCATATTTACGACGAACGTCATGGTTTTCGTACCCCAACAACAGAAACTAACGATAATGGTACGGCGGACGAAAATAATAATGTAATTGGCGATACGGTCGCCGCCACGGTAAAAAGCCTGGATAACAACGGAATAAAAGCAAAGCTTTATAACAATGTCCCCATTGAAATCCATTGGGATAAGGCTAAATGGGGCGGCAACAAAGCTAAGAAATATTTAAAACCCGACGCGCCAATCCGTGTACGGCAATTAAAAAAAGGCGATTGGGGTTTAACCCAAATTCCAGAAGTTGAAGGCGCATTCGTTTCGTTAAATCCAACCGATGGCGCTATCTTGGCTTTGGCCGGTGGTTTTGAATTCAAGCAAAATAAATTCAACCGGGCAACCCAAGCCAAAAGACAACCGGGATCCGGCTTTAAACCGATTATTTACACAACCGCCCTTGAGGAAGGTTATACCGCAGCCAGCATGATCAACGATGCCCCGATTTCAATATTCGACCCAAGTATCGGCAGGCTTTGGAAACCTGAAAACTCAACCAAGCGATACTACGGCCCAACAAGCCTACGGAAAGCCTTAACTTATTCCAGAAATATCGTCGCCATCCAATTATTGAAAGACGTTGGCATTGACAAAGGTATCGCAACCGGAGTTCGGTTTGGCTTCGCCAAGGAGCAATTACCTTATGGCTTATCGCTCGCCTTGGGCAGCGGACACGCCTCACCCTTGCAAATGGCGCGCATGTATGCAGTATTCGCCAATGGGGGATTCCTAATCGATCCTTATTTTATCGAACGTATAGTGTCCCACGAAGGAAAAACCATCTTTCAGGCTAACCCAAAAATTGCCTGCCCTTCCTGCACCAAAGCGGACGAGTCGACTAAAAATTTGGCTCCCAGAATTATTTCTCCCGGAATTAACTTTATCATGAACTCACTGATGCGCGACGTCATCAAACTGGGCACAGCCACAGACGCCAGGGTTTTGGGACGTAGCGATATCGCCGGCAAAACCGGGACAACCAACGACCAGCGCGACGCTTGGTTTAACGGCTTTTCGCCCACCCATGTCGCATCCGCGTGGGTTGGGTTCGATAATTTCAAACCGCTCGGACATTACGAAACCGGCGGCGTGGCAGCTTTACCCATGTGGATACAATATATGCGCACTGCCCTTAAAAACACGCCGGTAGCCTCTTTCAATCCGCCAAGCGATGTTTACAAAAAAGGTTCAGAATATATTCAAAAAGACGTCAAACTGAAGAAACTAGCGCCTATCCTTTCCGCAGCAAGTAGGGCCGCTGCTGAAGAAAAAAAGAAAAAGCTGAATAAGGAGAAAGCTATCAAGGAGAAACCGATGGAAGCATTATTCTAATAACCCATCAATAACGCTTTCAAAGCATCTAACGCAAACGATAGCAACCGTAAAAGCGTTACTTATACTGAGATAAGCGTTTTTTATCGCTGGGATTGTGCAACAATAAAAAACGCTTCAATTTTCGATAACGTTGGAATAAGGCCTATTTGCCATATTTTTTACGGAATTTATCAACACGGCCTGCAGTATCTACGACCCTTTGCTTTCCTGTGTAAAAAGGATGGCAAGCCGAACAAACTTCTATTAGTAAATCTTTATTCAATACGGAACCGGTTGTAAAAGTGTTCCCGCAACCGCAGGTAACCGTTATTTGTTTATATTGTGGATGTATTTCTGGCTTCATTTTGTAACCTGTTTAACTTTATTAAATTTTTCTAGTTTGAAATTCAACCCGCTATATTACGGTTTCCTTTCAAAAACTGCAACTTTAGATTTTGACAATAGCCTTTTGACCTATAGACCACTTCAATCTTTCTGCCAAGGTGCCACTTTAATAAGCAGCAACATACCGGGAATCGCCATTAAAAAACAGACTAAAAAAAAAGTTTTCCAGCCCAGCCCTTCCACTATGAAACCCGTAGCAGCATTGGCAAACGTGCGTGGGACGGCGGCAAGGCTAGTAAATAATGCGAATTGTGTCGCCGTATAGAGCGGATGCGTGTTACGTGCGATAAAAGCGACGAACGCCGATGTACCCAAGCCCACACCCAGTGCTTCAATACCGATGACCACCGCCAGCATAAGCAGGCTATGCCCTACCGCGGCGAGCCACGCAAAACCCAGAATGGCGAGCATCTGTACGGCCCCGAAAATCCACAAGGCGCGGTTGATGCCTATACGCACCATCCAGATTCCACCAAGCAAGCCGCCGAAGACACTTGGCCATAGCCCCGCATTTTTAGCAACCAACCCAATCTCGGTTTTACTGAATCCCATATCGAGATAGAAAGGCGTTGCCAAAGCAGTCGCCATACTGTCTCCCAGCTTGTAAAAAAAAATAAATGCTAAAATCAACAGCCCGGATTTCAAGCCGCGGCTACGGAATTCTTCGAACGGCTCAATCACAGCAGCTTTCAATGTTTTAGGCGCACCTGACAGCTTCGGCTCATTAATCAGCAAAGTAGTGGCGATACCCGGCAACATAAACAACGCGGTGATAAAATAAACACTGCTCCAAGGCAAGTGGTCGGCCAACACCAGAGAGAGCGAACCCGGCACTAATCCCGCTATTTTATATGCATTGACATGAATGGCATTACCAAGCCCAAGCTCATGGTCTAGCAATAACTCACGGCGATAGGCATCCAATACAATATCTTGTGAAGCACTAAAAAATGCCACAACCAGGGAAAGATAAGCCACGTCCCATAAATCAAATTGAGGGTTCAAATAACCAAATCCCGGCAACAGACCCCATAGAAATAGCTGTGTAATGAGCAGCCAACCGCGCCGCCTGCCTAACGGCGGCACATACCGGTCGAA
>JBGAWU010000024.1:0-12618 GCA_044227425.1 Methyloglobulus sp. | reverse complement strand
AAAAGCGCCGCGCACGGCTTGGGCATTCGGCAAATTCAGCCGGATGCCGCCGGCATCGGTTTTGTGGGTGATTTCGGGCGAATTGATTTTCATCGCCACCGGATAACCCAATTGCTGGGCAATCAACAAGGCTTCACTAGGTGTATGCGCCACGAGGGTTTGTGCAACAGGGATATGAAAGGCCGATAGCAGCGCTTTTGATTCCATCTCGCTCAAAATTTTGCGATGCTCCTGTAACGCACCTTCGATAATCATCCGCGCACCCTCCACATCCGGTTCGACATGATGAGAAAGGGAACCCGGCATTTGCATCAGCAGTTTTTGGTTTTGATAGTACGCAGAAAGGAAGGAAAATATTTCGACAGCCGGTTCAGGGGTACGGAAGGTTGGCTTTTTGGCCTCATTAAATGCCGCCCTGGATTCTTCGACTTGTGCGCCGCCCATCCAGCAAGCCAGAAGGGGTTTGCTGTACCGGTTGGAAACTTCGATCACGGCTTGCGCGGCTTCCAACGGTTTGGTCATGGCTTGCGGGGTAAGGATGGTCAATACGCCGTCAACACCCGGATCTTCCATGCAGGCTTGCACGGCGTGGCGGTAGCGGTCGGCTTGGGCGTCGCCGATAATATCAACCGGATTGGCGTGCGACCATGTGACCGGAAGCACTTCGTTCAGCTTTGCGATAGTTGCCGAAGATAGCACCGCCATATCCAATCCGAGATCGGCGGAACAATCGGTCGCCATTACACCGGGGCCGCCGCCATTGGTAACAATCGCCAAGCGGTTGCCACTGGGGTGAAATCCGCAGGACAGCGCCTGCGCGGCGGAAAACAGTTGCGTAACCGATAGCACCCGGACTACACCAGCGCGTCTTACCGCAGCATCGAAGGCATCGTCGGATCCCGCCAAACTGGCGGTATGCGACATCGCCGCCTTGGAACCGGCGTCGTGCCGACCGACTTTGACTAAAATCACCGGCTTGATGCGGGCGGCGGCGCGCAGCGAACTCATAAAACTGCGGGCGTTACGTATGCCTTCGATATAAAGCAGTATGCTATGGGTTTTACTGTCTATGACCAGATAATCGAGGATTTCGCCGAAATCGACATCTGCCGACGAACCCATAGACACGACGCTGGAAAACCCGACATTGCTGGTTTTCGCCCAATCTAGGATCGCCGTACACAAAGCGCCGGATTGCGATACGAAAGCAAGATTCCCCGGATTCGCACTGCCTTTGTTGAAGGTTGCATTCAGGCCGATATCGGGCCGCATCACGCCGAGGCAGTTGGGCCCGATCAAGCGGATATTGTGGCGTTTGGCGTTGGCGAGAACCTTCCGTTCCAGTGCTTTTCCGGTTTCCCCTATTTCACTAAAACCCGCCGTAATAATCACCGCGGCTTTCACGTTATGTTTGCCGCAATCGTCAATAATGTCCGGCACAGTCTGAGGCGGGGTGGCAATCACCGCCAACTCGACCCGTTCCTTGATTTCGGCAAGTGATTGATAAGCTTTGCAGCCCTGTATTTCAGGGTGTTTCGGGTTGATGGCATATAAAGCGTGTTGAAATCCACTTTGCAGCATGTTCTGGAATACGATCTGTCCGACCGAATCGGCACGTTCACTCGCGCCGAAAACAGCGACAGATTTTGGTGCAAATAATGGCGTTAAGTAATGTTGTCCCATGTTCGACTCGAATTATTTTAGTGGGTATTTGAATGGATGTTAGCCGCGCTGTTCCAAACGTCAATGGCTAAAGCCCAATTGTAGAAACCATTTATGATATAACCATGTCAGTATCAGGTGTTTTCTGAATTTAACAGGATAACTTCTATCTCTTCGGTGATTTCTTCTTGCCGAAAGGTCTGTAATTTCCTTCGTAAGTCTACCGTTTCATCGTCCAAATGCTTAACCGCACCGTCCAGATGCTGGAGACGATTATGGTTTTCAGCAACCAAAGAGTTATAAAAAACTTCATGGAGCATGGCAAAAAGGTAATGGTGCATTAAATCGGCATAAAAATCGTTGGGAGCCAGATTCAGTTCGGGCGGATATTTAACTTGCACAGGCGCCAATTGTTGCCGCAGAAAGGGAGGAAATAAGCGATGTTGGCTGATACTGCCGGTTTCAAACTTATGGTAGACGACGGTTAGCCGTATGTCGGGTTGGGTTAATCCGGTCGCGACGCTGGCTGTCGGAATCGCATTAATCGTTTCGATCATTTGTTGAAGGACGGCGGGGATCTCTTCGGCAATACCAGCCCCGCCAATTTCAGCAACGATAGGCTGGCTCGATCCTTGTAGCTTGTTGATCAACCGGTTTCCAACCGCTATAACGTCCGTATAATCGCCCTTGGAAACGGCATCAATCAGGCTTTCGTTAAAATCGCCGCAAAAGCCGCGCTCGCTTCCGACAACAATAGCAATATGTTTCCCCTTGCCTTCTTCGGCGGCCAGTCCAGGGTAAAAATTTAAAAAATCCATCGCCGCCAGTTCTATATTCGCGACGGTTCGGTTTTGCATGGCTTGTAAACGGGACAGTTTATGGATCTCCATAATAGCCATATTTTTCATTGCGTTAAGTATAGCCCTTAGCTCCTCTAACTGGACGATATGGGTTTGCAGGGCGTGGCTTTGGCTCATGTTATTTATTGAGCTGCCGATAACCAACCGCAAACCGCTTGCCGCCATTGTTCCGGATTGCTGTCTAAAGTAAGCGTGGTTTGGGCGACGGCTTTTTCCACTGCTTCGAGATAGCGGTTAACCCGTGATAATTCGATTTCGTCGAAAAGTCCTGCATTAAATGCAGTCAACCAAGCCAGTTGAAACAGATTGCCCAGGGGCTTTAACCGCTCTTGTTTTAAAATCTCCCGTAACAAGCGCCCGCGTTTAATCCGCGCTTCCATAGAAACTTCCAGCCGTTGACCGAAACGGGTAAAGGCTTCCAATTCCAGAAACTGAAGGTAATCGAGCTTCATTTGCCCCGCCTGGTCACGAATGCTGGGGTGTTGCGCCTTGCCGCCAATGCGGGAAACCGACCGGGCGATGTCGATGGCAGGGCGGAAGCTGGAGTTGAACAGATTGGCGTCCAAATAAATCTGCCCGTCGGTAATCGAAATCAAATTGGTCGGAATGTAGGCGGCAATTTCCCCCTGCTTGGTCTCGACAATGGGTAATGCAGTCATACTGCCACTACCGTAAGCGGCATTTAAACTGGTTGAACGTTCCAGTAACCGCGAATGGACAAAAAAGATGTCGCCGGGAAATGCTTCGCGCCCGGGTGGACGACGCAACAATAAGGAAAGCTCACGGTAGGTTTTGGCATGGGTGGCGAGGTCGTCGTACACGATCAACGTATCGCGTCCCTGGAACATCCAGTGTTCGGCCAGGGCGCAACCGGCAAACGGTGCAATGTACTGTAAGCCCGGTAAGGCGCTGGCTTCGGCGACGACGCAGACCGTATAATCCAGCGCGCCATGTGTCCGCAGGGTTTCTATCGTGCTGACGACAGCCGAGCGCTTCTGCCCGATCAGCACATAAATACAAACGACATCCTTACCTTTTTGGTTGATAACCGTGTCAATGGCTATTGACGTACGACCCAAACCTTCGTCGCCGACCAATAATTGCCGTTGGCCTTTACCCACAGGAATCAGGGTGTCGATGATTTTGATGCCAGTATACAGGGGTTTGTTGACGAATTCCCTCGCAACAATGGGCGGTGAACCTTCTTCCAGATTCCGCCTTCCTGATGTTTTCGGCAGCGGCAGGCCGTCGAGTGGCGTTCCGAGCGGATCGACGACGCGGCCCAAAAATTCGTCGCCGACCGGAATACTGAGCGGATGCCGGGCATGACGGACGGTTGTGTCGGCGGTCAGGCTTTCGGTTTCGTACAACAAGATAGCGCCGATACGGTCACGGTTCAGGTCGAAAACCATGCCGCGGCTGCCGTCGGCAAAAATCAGCACATCTTCGATGGCGGCTGACGGCAAGCCTTTAACCCAGGCAATACCGTCGCCGACCGAGACTACCGTACCCTGCTCGGCTACGCGCAGCCCAGGCCGGTATTGGGATAACCAAGCCGTTTGTTTTTCCAGCAATGTTTTAGGGTTAATCGGACTCATAAACGATTTCGGCAAAACCGGCGAGTTCGTTAGCCAAGTTGGCATGTAGTACCCAGGCACCGATGTCGATACGGACACCGGCAATGAGCGAGCTATCCTGTTGATACTGGAAACTCATGGGGCGATTAATTAACGCCAGGAGTTTTTGCTCCAGCTGTTGCGTTAATTCGCTGCTCAACGGGAATGCGCTAGCCACTTTGACAACCGGCGTTTTTTTCGAATCGGACATTTGGGCGCTGAGTTTTGCGGTCTCCGGTAACGTGTTTAACTGCGCGGTCAGCATGGCGACCAAACGTCCTTCAACATCCGGTCCGGCACACTGCTGTAACAATAGGGCGGCAAACCGGATCCCGTTTTCCATAGCCTGTTTTTCGATTTGATGCCGCCATTCTTCCTGTTGCCGGTTGAACGTAGCGAACGATTTTTGCCGTTCCTGCTCCAGTTCTTTATGAAGCTGGTCGAGCTGCTGGCGTCGTTCGGCTTCAAGTTGCTGCTGCAAGGCTGCTTGGGCGGTTTTTTTTTCCTGTTCCCAAAGCTGTTGCCGATTTTCGTACAGCGCACGTAACTCCTCGGCTTCGCTGTGAAGTTTTTTGGCGTCTTCAAGCGATTGGTCGATTTGCTGCTTTCGTTTCGTGATCATGTCCAGCACCGGCTTGTAGAACAAGCGCTGCAATATCCAGAGCAGAATCAGGAAATTGATAATCTCCAGGATGAACGTAGTGGTGTTGAATTCCATAAGCGCTTATCTTCGGTTACTTGACAATGTATTCAAGCAAGGGATTGCGGAACAGCACAATCAAAATAATCACAAGGCTGTAGATTGCCAGCGATTCGATCATCGCCAAACCGATAAACAAGGTGCGCATAATCGAGCGTTCCGACTCGGGCTGTCGTGACAGCGCTTCCAGCGCGCTGCTGATGGCCTTGCCCATTGCTAAAGCAGGTAGCATTACGCCGATGGCGATCCCGATAATGGCGGCGACGCTCGAACCTAATACGATCGTGGCTATGTCAGACATCGTTATTCCTCAGGGTTTTGTTGTTGTGATTGGATTGCGCCAGCCAGATAAATTAGGGCGAGCATCCCGAAAATATAGGCTTGCACCAATGCTTCGATGATATGCAACATCAGGATTGGAACCGGGGCAAGAAAACCGGCAACCAGTAAAATCAACATAGCAGCCATTTCCAGGCTCATCATGTTGCCGAACAAACGGATTGCCAGAGCGAGCGTCCGTGTGAATTCGCTGATAATATGGAAGGGCAGTAAAATCGGGCTAGGCGACAGGTAATGGCGTAGATATTTTTTCAAGCCTTGGGTTTTAATGCCGAACCAATGCACCGACAAAAAGACCAGCACCGCCAACGCCGACGTAACGGAAAGGTCACGTGTGGGCGAATCCAGGCCAGGAATCAATCCGATAAGGTTAGCGACAACCAGAAACAGCCACAGTGTGGCGATAAACGGCATGATCTGCCGCCCATGCTCGGGGGCAACGGCGAGGATAGCCTCATCAATCGTCACCACAATATTTTCGAGCGCCGTTTGGAACGTGCCGGGAAACAGTTTGAGCCGTCTGGCTGAAAGTCATGCGACAACCGTAAATACCAGCATAATGCCCCAAGTGGTCATAACCGATGCCGTGATTTGTAAAAGCCCGATAGTGAAAGTCCCCATGTTTTCCATGTTGGTTTCCCTTAATCTTTTACCAGAAAATAGACATTCATCATGCCGATAACAACGCCAGTCAGCAATAAACTCAATGTCCAGCGCATGGAATAACCTGCCGTCATCCCGTCGAGCCAATGGCCGATATAAGCGCCCACGACAATGGGCAGCACCATAACCAACCCTAAGGTTCCGATATAAACCGTTTGTGCAAGCAGGTTCGGGCGCTCACGTTCGGCTTTTTTCATCCGTTTAACCTGATTTTCGATTTCGGACTTGAGATTTTTTTGACCTTTCATAATTTCCATCCCGTTTTCCGTTGTAATGCGACCATTTGCTTGATAATGGCCTGCTCCATCCGGTGCAAACTGAGCCGGGTGGCGCGCAAACTTTCTTCTTCGGCGATAAGTTGCTGACTTAACGACGCGGTGATCCGGTCATAGTCTGTGTCGATCAAAAAATGCCGGGTGCTGATAGTTAATTCGTTGTCCTTAAAATACAATACCCCGCCTGGCAACGCGAGATATTGCCAATCGCCTTCTTCTTGTTTGAAGCGCGCCAAGCCGAATACCAGGATGGTCATAAAGCGGATATGGTTGGCTTGAATCCCGAAGCTGCCGGTGGTGTCCATGCCGACAAAAGAGGTCACGCCATCGGTCTTTTGATGGTTGGCACTATCGAATAAATTCATTGCAAACGTATTCATGCCTAATCCCGCATAGAGCCACGCATATAGCACTGGCCTTCGGTTAGGTGGTCGTAATCGCCAGCTAAAAAGGCCTCGCAATCCGCCAGTGTTTGTTCGAGCCGGACGGATGTCCCTTGCTGTTTGCTGTGCTGGGTCAACACTGAAAATGGCTGGGTGAGATAACGTTGTAGTTTGCGGGCGCGCATAACAACAAGCCGGTCTGATTCCGACAATTCTTCCACGCCGAGCATAGCAATAATGTCTTCCAGTTCGTCGTAGCGCGCCAGATGTTCGCGTACGGCTTGCGCCACCGAATAATGGCGTTCGCCGAGCGTGAGTTTATCCATCAGCTTGCTGCTGGAACGCAGAGGGTCGACTGCGGGATAAATGCCTTTACTGGCTTGGTCCCTGGACAAGATAACCATTGTATCCAGATGGCTGAGAATCGCACTGACGGCGGGATCGGTCATGTCGTCGGCGGGGACGTAAACGGCCTGTACCGAAGTGATAGCGCCTTGCCGGGTTGACAAGATGCGGTCTTCCAGTTCAGCCACTTCCGTGGTCAAAGTCGGCTGATAACCGACGGTTGCGGGCATGCGCCCAAGCAAACTGGAGATTTCGCTGCCCGCCTGAACGAAGCGGAAAACGTTATCCATCACAAACAAGACTTCCTTATGCAAGCTATCCCGCAGATATTCGGCGTACGTCAATGCCGAAAGACCGATACGGAAGCGGACGCCGGGCGATTCATCCATTTGCCCGAATACCATCAAGGTATCCTGCATGACGCCTGCCTGCTGCATTTCCCGCCAGAGTTCATGGGCCTCCCGAATCCGTTCGCCAACACCGGCAAAAACCGATACACCTTTATGGATGGCGGAAACCGAATGGATAAATTCCATTATCAATACCGTTTTTCCTACGCCCGCCCCGCCGAACAGTCCGGTTTTTCCACCTTTAACGAACGGGCATAATAAGTCGATGACTTTGATGCCGGTTTCGAGAATGCCGGAAATGCCGATGGCCTCGGATAACGGTACGGGTTTGGAATGAATATTGCGGAATTCGGAATGCGGGACCGGTGGCAGGCCGTCGAGGGGTTCGCCGAAAATATTCAATAAACGGCCCAAACAGTGTTCGGAGACAGGGACTTGTAACGGAGCGCCACTGTCATAAACGGTTAGGCCGCGGCTTAATCCGGCGGTGCCGTGCAGCGTAATCGCCCTGATATGGCGCTCGTCGAGATGCTGATGGACTTCGAACAGATAGGTAGTATGGTCGAACCGGGTATATAAAGCCTGGCGCAAAGGCGGCAATCGGGTGCAATCGATAATCACCACCGGGCCATGAGTTTCGGTGATAGTGCCGATGATGTTGGAACCGTTATTTATCGTTTGGTCGATGTTCACTATAGTTATCACAATTAGCTATTGGGATGAAGCAAAACATTTATCGTTCTGCCCGAAAATCGATCTAGCAGGTTGTTACTTAGTTGTTCCGCCTTGCCCTTACTGCCCATCCATCAAGTTCTACAACGTGCCTGTTAAACATAAGCCCTACTTGCAAGCTTTAAATTATAGGCGTATTAATAGCACAGGACACCGCCAAGGCATTTGATGTTGAGCAATAAAATGAAAGAATTCGTCATTGGACTTGTAAAAAAATACGACCACAAACCGGTCCGATTGTTGCAAATCCTGAGAGAAATCCAATCTGAGTACCACCATATACCCAAGGATGCGATAGAAGTGTTGACCGGTTTGCTGCTAGTCACCAGGACACAAATCCTTGCCGTCGTTGAGTTTTATAGTTTCCTGCATCTAAGCCCCAGAGGGCGTTACGAGCTTTTGCTAAGCGATTCCATTACCGACCACATGCTGGGAAAAAATGAATTAATGGCGTATTTGGGCCAGCTTTTGGCTGTTTCTGTCGGCGACGTGCGCAATGATGGCGCGGTTAGCCTGGATAACACGTCCTGTACGGGAATGTGCGACCAAGGCCCGGCGGGGTTGATCAACGGTTATCCGCTCACACAATTAAATCATAAACGGATCGAACTAATCGCGGGTTTGATCGACCGGCAAAAGCCGCTCTCCGAGTGGCCTGGCGAGTTGTTTGAAGTCTATGATAATGTGGTTAAACCGGGATTATTGCTCGCCTATCCTATTGTTAATGGTCATGCCCTGCAAACTGCCTTTAAACGGGGATTGCGCGAAACATTGAAAGAAATGACTGAATCCGGTTTACGCGGACGCGGGGGCGCAGGCTACGCTACGGGCTGGAAATGGCATTTGTGTTATGAAGGCCCTGAAGAAGATGCGTTTTGCGACGTCGATACGCAAAAACGATTGCCGCGATATGTGGTCTGCAACGCCGACGAAGGCGAACCTGGCACGTTCAAAGACAGGGTATTGTTAAATGCTTACGCCCATCAAGTATTCGAAGGCATGACGGTGTGCGCGGCGATTATCGGTGCAACCCAAGGGTTTTTATATCTGCGCGGCGAATACCTGTTTCTTTATGAAAAACTTCAAAACATCCTTACCGAACGCAGGCAGGCTGGATTGTTGGGGACTAATATCCTCGGTCGAAAAGTTGACTTCGATATTGAAATCCATCTCGGTGCAGGCGCTTATATCTGCGGGGAAGAATCGGCGCTGATCGAGTCGCTGGAAGGCAAGCCGGGAATTCCGCGCAACCGTCCACCTTATCCCGTAACGCAGGGTTATCTAGGAAAACCCACCGTAGTCAATAATGTGGAAACATTTTTAGCGGCAGCTGCTATTGCTGTGAACGGCAGCGAATGGTTTTCGAAAGTTGGTACGGAAAAATCCAAGGGTACTAAAATTCTCAGCATCAGCGGTGATTGTGCCTATCCCGGCATTTACGAATACCCGTTTGGCACGGATATCCGGACAATCCTGGACGAATGCGGCGCGTACGATGTCATGGGCGTCCAAATCGGCGGGCCTTCGGGAACCTTCATTTCCAATCTGGAGTTAGACCGCAAACTGGCGTTTGAAGACTTGGCGACCGGCGGTTCGTTTATTATTTTTAACCATAGCCGCAATATTCTCGATATCGTCCAAAATTTCAGCCACTTTTTTGCCCACGAAAGCTGTGGTTTCTGTACCCCGTGCCGCGTCGGAACTTCACTGCTAAAAAATCAGCTGGACAAAATCGCCAGCGGCCACGGCTCGGCGGGCGATGTCATTGCGCTTGAAGAAATCTGCCAACTCGTCAAAAAATACAGCCATTGCGGACTAGGCCAGACCGCTGCCAATCCGGCATTAACAACGCTGGAGCGTTACCCCGAACTGTACCAAAGGCAATTGAAACTTATCAGTTACGAGCCTGGCTTCGATCTGGATGCGGCGCTCGAAACCGCGCGTCGTATGGCGAACCGTAATGATGCAGCCGCGCATTTGGCGCAAATTGGGGAGGACCATGACTAAAACCTTAACCATCGATGGGCAAACGCTTCCTTTTGAAGACGGCCAAACCATTATGGAAGCGGCAACGGCGGCAGGCGTTTACATCCCGCACTTGTGCCATCATGACGGCTATACGCCGCACGGCAGTTGCAAGTTGTGTTCGGTAATAGTCAACGGCAGGATCTGTTCGGCTTGTACTTTTCCGGCAACGGAAGGGCAGGATGTTATCAATAACAGCAACGAACTGAACGAAGACCGTAAAAAGATTACCCAGATGTTGTTCGTGGAAGGCAACCATCTTTGTCCGGGCTGCGAGAAAAGCGGTAATTGCCAATTACAGGCAGTTGCTTATCATTTGAATATGCTCGAGGACCATTTCCCCCATTTTTATCCGAAACGGGCTTTAGATGCTTCCCATCCCGATGTGCTGATCGACCATAACCGCTGCATCTTTTGTACGCTATGCGTCCGTGCCAGCCAGGAAAAGGACGGCAAGCATGTGTTTACGATTAGCGGACGCGGGATAAGCAAACGGCTTATCGTCAACTCGGCGAGCGGATTGCTAAAAGACAGCGACCTGGAAGCCGACGATGAAGCCGCACACATTTGCCCAACGGGTGCGATTTTGCTTAAACGGACGGGCTATCAAATCCCTATCGGTCAACGTAGGTTCGACCATGAGGGAATTGACAAAGCCAGCTTGCTGGATGAAACGAAAGGTCATGAGCAATAAAATCCGTATCGCCACCACGTCGTTAGCCGGATGCTTCGGCTGCCACATGTCATTCCTCGACCTCGACGAACGCCTGGTTAAACTTGCGGAACGTGTCGAATTCGACCGCTCGCCAATAACAGACATCGAGCATGCCCGCCATTGCGACATCGGCTTGATTGAAGGCGGCGTTTGTAATTCGGAAAATGTACATACACTTCGTGAATTCCGAAAAAATTGCAAAATTCTGGTTGCGGTGGGTGCCTGCGCAATTAACGGTGGCTTGCCCGCGCTACGGAATTTCATTCCGTTGCAAGAATGCTTGTCGGAATCCTATCTTGACGGTATTGGCGTAGAAAATCCGCAAATTCCAAGCGACCCAGAGTTGCCCTTATTGCTGGACAAAGTCCGCCCGGTACATGAAATCGTCAAAATCGATTATTTTATGCCCGGTTGCCCGCCTTCAGCAGATGTGTTCTGGAAGTTCCTGACCGATTTGCTGGAAGGCCGCGAGCCATCATTACCTTATGCGTTGGTGCATTACGATTAAGGTTTAAAATTTTCGGCTATTTGCAAAACTAGGTTGGAAAATCCGAATTGAATAAGATGTGAATAGGCAATCGACTAAATCCCTAGTACGCGAACGGTTTGGCCTATTGGTCATAACCGGTCCAACGGACTTAAAACGCCTTTTCCCCCTTTATTGAGGACGTGCGTATAGATCATGGTGGTGCTAACATCGGAATGGCCGAGTAACTCTTGCACCGTGCGAATATCGTAGCCCGCCTGCAAAAGATGGGTGGCAAAAGAATGCCGCAGGGTATGCGGCGTTGTCGGTTTGGCGATGCCTACCGCAAGCGCAGCCTTTTTAACGTAACGCTGCACCTGCTTCTCTTCGACGTGATGGCGGCGTTCGGCCTTGCTGCGTGGGTCGACCGAATAAGTTTTGGCAGCAAACACATACTGCCAACCCCATTCTTGCGCTGCCTTAGGATATTTGACCGCCAGCGCATCGGGCAGCCAGACGTCAACCTTGCCCAGCACCAAATCCTGATCATACCAAGCGCGCCGCAAGCCCAGTTGCTGCCGCATCGATTCGATCAGGCTTTCTGGCAACATAGTCACCCGGTCCTTACCGCCTTTACTATCGCGAACCACTATTTCTTTCCGCGTGAGTTCAACGTCTTTTACCCGCAATCGCACCGCTTCCATCAAGCGCATGCCTGTGCCATACAAAAGTTTTATAATGAAACCGATCGGTGCTGGCGCAGATTCCGCCTCGCGCAACAGTGCTTGGGTTTCCAGCTGAGTCAATACAACCGGCAAACGGCGCGGTTTTTTGGAACGTTCGAAACCGTCAAGCCAAGGCAAAGTAACGCCCAGCACATCACGGTACAAAAACAAAATCGCCGACAAGGCTTGGTTTTGGGTTGAACTTGAAACAGTGCGTTGCGTTGCCAGGTAAGTCAGAAACTGTTCAACTTCATTAGCCCCCATTTCAACAGGATGGCGCTTGCCGTGAAACAAAATAAACTGCCGTATCCAGGTAATGTAAACCTTTTCCGTGCTAAGGCTGTAATGTTTGTATCGGATTTTATCCCGTACCTGATCCAGTAATTTTTTAGGCTGTAAGGCAGATGTCGTATTTTGTTGTATGACTTGACCAGTTGACATATAATCAATCTATGAAAAACAAACAGATATTTCGAATTAGTGGCATTATACGACATTTATTCGGAATTATAAGACAAGTATTGTCGTATATATTACGTTATAAGTACAGAAAAGGAAGATCGTGAACCCAAAAGTTTTCGTTAGTCATGCAAGTGAAGATAAAAATAGGTTTGTCATTGAATTTGCAACTAAACTCCGTGCAAATGGAGTCGATGCTTGGCTTGATAAGTGGGAAATGCTACCAGGAGACAGTCTTGTTGATAAAATTTTTGAAGAAGGCTTAAAAGAAGCAGAAGCGGTAATCATCGTTTTATCAAACTT
>JBGAWU010000249.1:0-4564 GCA_044227425.1 Methyloglobulus sp. | reverse complement strand
TGCCAATCGACCGCATGGGAAGGATGGCCTTTATCCCACTGCTTCTGTGGCCACTCCTGGCCTTTTTCCGATTCCGCTTCGGCAAATTCGCCCTGATGGCAAGTGCCGCAAGCCGCCCGGTCGGGCATTATCAGATTTTTGGCATGATCGACGGTTTGTTTACCGACGCCGCCATGACAGTCGATACAACCGACCTGCTCCAGTTGCTTGCCTTCTTCAAGCAAGCCGAGTTCGTGCAAGTTGTTTTCAACTTCCGTCAGCTTGGCTTTTTTATAAGCCCGCACATCGTTGTCGGGTAAGTTGCGGATCGACGATAAGTTACTGTGGACGCTCTTTTTCCAGGCGTGAAAAGCGCCGGGCGTGGTGGCTTCATGGCAACCTACGCAATTTTCTTGGCTGAATTCACCCTGCACTGTTTTCGGAGGAGAGTAAAAATCCTTGGGATTCCAATACTTTTGAATAGGGATCGGTTGCCAGTGCTCGCCGTGGCTACCTTTACCCGGATGGGTGTCGTAGTAATTTTTTTTGACCTGTTCAAATTCTGTTTTGTTAGCCCAGGCTGTTTGGCAACTCAGGTACAGCAAAAACGTAGCCAAGAAACAAAGCAACGTAGTTTTCATAACGACTCCCCCTCAAGAATTAATCAATCGCTCTTATTATATCGAATCAAAACAATAAGGATGAAAAATTTTGGTGCATTGATTCAACTGTCTATAAAAAATAAGCGAGAAATTAAAAAAAGTAAATGTCTGTTAAACGGGCTTATTCAGCGATTGGTTTGTAACTTTTTGTTATTTGGTTTAAAAAATATTACTGTTGATGATTAAAAAAGCTTGCCTCCGTAATGGAAAAAGCCATATAGTATCGCATCAATATTATATTGATGGGTTCGTTAACATTCTCAGGAGAAGCAAATGAAAGTATCCGCACTTTGCATAATCGCTTTATTACTCTCATTCGAAACGTTTGCGTATGGGGATGCGAACATTCCGGCGGGAAATGTCGATCAGCCAATGATAATGGGAAATAACAGCTATTACGGAATCCAAGGCGATAATGTAAAGCCGGTTTCCTGGACGGAAACGCGCCCTTCCGTTATTGCTGAGGATGATGCAGCCTCAGAACAGCAAGAGGAATTTGGCTTGGGTTTGATGGTTTATTCGTTGATTATTCTGGTTTATTCGCTGTACTGGCAGAAAAACAATAAGCTTGCCGATTAATTGAAAATATTAAAAAAGCGAGCGGTCAACCCGTGACCGCCCGCTTTTACAATTGCCTTTAAAATGTCGTTAATAGGCGATTGATTGAACTTCAAGTTACATTTGTTTGTTCGAGATTAAACGCCGAATGCAAAGTCCGCACTGCTAGTTCCAGATATTTTTCATCTACAACGACCGAGATTTTAATTTCAGACGTTGAAATCATCTTGATGTTGATGCCTTCCGCCGCCAAGGCCTGGAACATGGTGCTGGCGATACCGGCATGGGAGCGCATCCCGACGCCAACGATGGATACCTTAACGATGCCTTCGTCTCCTGTTACTTTTTTCGCACCTAATTCGGAGCAGATGTTCTCCAGCAACACTTTCGCCTTTTGATAGTCGTTACGGTGGACGGTAAACGTGAAATCGGTGGTCGCATCGTCGGCAATATTCTGGATGATCATATCCACTTCAATGTTGGCGTCGGAAATCGGTGTTAATATTTTTGAAGCGACGCCGGGACGGTCGGGAACGCCATTGATTGTTAGCTTTGCCTCGTCCCTGTTGAACGCGATTCCCGAAATTAAAGCACTTTCCATTTCTGTTTCCTCGTAGGTGATAAGCGTCCCCTGGCCTTCGGTAAACGAAGACAATACGCGTAGCGGGACATTGTATTTTCCGGCGAATTCAACCGACCGTATTTGTAAGACTTTTGAGCCTAAGCTGGCCATTTCCAGCATTTCCTCGAACGTAATCTTATCGAGCCTGCGGGCTTTGGGTTCGACTCGCGGGTCGGTTGTATAAACGCCGTCGACATCGGTATAGATATGGCATTCATCGGCTTTTAATGCAGCTGCCAAGGCCACGCCAGTGGTATCGGAGCCACCGCGGCCCAAGGTCGTAATGTTGCCTTGTTCGTCGACGCCCTGAAATCCTGCCACCACAACCACATTGCCGTCGGCAAGGTCGGCGCGCATATTGTGCTCGTCGATACTTAAAATACGGGCTTTGGTGTAACTGTCGTCGGTCAGGATCCTAACCTGATTGCCGGTGTAAGAACGCGCCGGGCAATCGATAGCGTGCAATGCCATGGCCAATAAGGCGATAGTGACTTGCTCGCCGGTGGAGACCAGCACGTCCAATTCGCGCCCGGTCGGTTGCTGCTGGATGTCTTTTGCCAATGCGATCAGGCGGTTGGTTTCTCCGCTCATGGCCGAGACCACAACGACAAGTTGGTGGCCGGCGTCGTGCGCAGCTTTGACTTTTTCCGCAACCGCTTTGATGCGTTCAACAGTCCCGACCGAGGTACCGCCAAATTTATATACGTAAAGTGCCATTTATTAATGCCTTGTTCATAGTAAACATCAATTTCCTTCTGTTATTGTAAGTGCCTTTTATAAAGGCGAAAAATATACGCTATTAGTGATAAATCCCTGGCTCATTGTCATAAGCCTGGTCCGCACAAGATTGGGTTCGGCGAGGTTATAGTTACCTTTTGATAAAAATTGTCCGGCAGTGCGCAGGCTTGGACAGATACGGAACCATTCAATCCCAGGAAACGGCATAGGGCGAATTGATCAGATGAATATTGCTATCCCGTATCTTAACTTCCACGCAATCGTTTTTTTTCAATCGGTTTGCGTCGTCGAGAGCAATCGCAAAGCCGCAATTTTCCCGAAATTTAACATTCGCTTTTTGTACGTCTTCCCTGATGAGGTCCGCTTCGATGAGTTGTTTACGTTGGCCGTTGATAACCAACTCGACCGTTACAGGATTTTTATCGGAAACCGATAATACCCAACCGGCTATTTGGTTTTTTTCGACAATGTCAACGTAACCAAAGTAATTTGCATTGGCATCCAGTTGGCACTGGGTTGTGGAGCGCATTAAATAATCGGAAGGGGACGGTTTAACAAACTGTATCGCTTCGTTTAATAATATGGCATCCGTTATCCCGAGAAAGGTCGCAAATCCTTGCACAGTATCTTCAGGACGCAGTAACGCCTTTTCATAGGAGAGGATTAAGGCGGGACGTTTGGTAAACGCCAAAAACCCCAACAAACAAAAATTCAGGAAATTAGCGATGAACATTTCCTTGAATAGCGATGAATTCATTAAAACTGTATATCGTTTTGATATCGCAAAAACATCCCTGAAAACCACGATATAGACTGGCTCGCGAAAAATAGGGCGAATAAACCAAAACGGCCATCCTCGCGGTAACACCTTAATCCCCCACGTCGGATAACGGTCATTATTGATAGCAACGATTTTCCTTGCTTTTGCTTTATCCCTTTCTTTAATGCAAATACCCAGTTCGTGGTTTTCATAAAAGGGCGCAAGCTTATATTCCGAACCCATATAAATGCCCAGCTTTGCAACAATACCCGCAACCATCGATGTGCCGCCGCGAGGGATGCCCAGAACAATAACGGTTTTATGGGGCATATCCGCGCAATCATTGTTGATGACGGCTAAACCGTTATTTTCCTTGTGGGTCTGCATTGATAAGGGCGTAGATGAATATTATGTTTGCGGTCAGCCCAACTGTGACTGTACCCAAGCGGGTACCTGTGCCAACGCATCAGCTAAACCAGACGGGTCGTTACCGCCTGCCATCGCCATGTCGGGGCGTCCGCCACCTTTGCCGCCGACCTTAGTGGCGACCACATTGACGAGTTCACCGGCTTTGATCTTATTGGTTTGGTCTTTCGACACGCCAGCGACTAAACTGACTTTGTCGCCTTCTACCGCCGCCAAGACGATAGCGGAGCTGCCCAGCTTGTTTTTAAGCTGATCGGCAAGGTCGCGAAGCGCTTTGGGGTCGACCTGATCCAATTTGACCGCCAGGACTTTAATCCCTGATACGTCAACGGCCCGGTTAACCAAATCGTCGCCCGCAGAGCTTGCCATTTGCGCCTGCAAACGCTCTAGTTGTTTTTCCAGCGAACGGTTTTTGTCGAGTAATTGCTCGACCTTTTCCGCCGCTTTTTCCGGGGCGCTTTTCAGCAGCCCTGCAATGATAGCCAACGCCTTTTCCCGGCTGGCTAACCAATCCATTGCACCACTGCCGGTCATCGCTTCGATACGCCGGATGCCTGCGGCGACACCGGTTTCGCTGATAATCTTGAAACAGCCGATATCACCGGCGCGATCTACGTGGGTGCCACCGCATAATTCCGTTGAAAAGTCGCCGATTTTTAAAACCCTGACGTCATCGCCGTATTTTTCCCCGAATAAGGCCATCGCGCCCGCTTTCACCGCATCGTCTTTCGCCATCAGTGTTGCCGTGGCCGGATTATTCAGACGGATTTGTTCGTTAACAATACGTTCAAGTTCGTTGATTTGTTCGGTAGTTACGGG
>JBGAWU010000248.1:0-4573 GCA_044227425.1 Methyloglobulus sp. | reverse complement strand
GGTTCTAAAGCAGTTGCCATGAAATAACTGATATCGGAAACACCTTCGCCTATCCGCACCATTTGCCAATCCAAAAACCCGGGACTGCCTTCATGCCAAAACAGGTTTCCCGGATGGCAATCGTGATGCAGTAACGTAGACGGCGCATCGGACAGAAACTTCATGATTGCCTTGCGATTTTTTGCAAATCGAAGTGCATGGGGATGTAACTGAGCTGGGACTGCATCTTTTGCCAGCCTTAAGCCCCGTTTCATTAACGGAACGGCTAAGGCAGTCCCCAACCTATCTTCCAATCGCCTAACCGGTCCCGCTAACCAGCTTAAACTACTATCCTCCTTTATTTTTTTCATAAATAACGCATGAAAAACAGCTAACTGCCTAACAACCGTCCTTGCCTGCTCTGCCGTTAGTGCTTCGCCAGTTTTGCCGGGAACGGCACCATACTCGGTCACATCCTCGATTACAAGCGTTGAACCCCGCCCAAACCGGCTGTTTGCAAATAATTTCCTGGGTTTTTTAAGCGGCACCTTATCCGCCAGCTCATTATAAAAACGGACTTCAGTAGGCAATAACCGGGGTAATGCCGTAATTACCCTGGCTTGCCACGAAAGTGAAGGCAGTTTTACAAACCAGCGCTTCGGTAATATGTTGTCGCCGTTATGGTCAAGCTCCAATCGAACCCGCGTCGTCGTTCCTATATCGACTGAAGTAAGGTTGACGTTATAAACCGATACCGTATCAATTTTATCCAAATCGAGATTCTTGATTACGCTTTGCGCCCAAGATGAAGTCATTTGGGTCGGGTGTTTTACAAAAAATACCATAAATTGTGAATCTAAACTCTAAAGCTATTCCAACACGTGACCAAAAGATTGATCTTTCTTTTCCAGCAACGCAACAATATCAGGATATGGAGAGCTCCCTTAGCCGGTTCGATATGCTGATTGCCCAAATTAACCGTAAGTTTCTTAACTATAATACGAAAATGTTAATTCGAAGGTTGGCTTGTTTTAAACAGGGACAAAAACTCCCCGTACCCTGCTTTTTCCAAATCCTCGATGGGAATAAACCTCAGTGCTGCCGAATTAATGCAATAGCGCAACCCCGTGGGTTTAGGGCCATCGTCGAACACATGTCCCAGGTGGGAGTCGCCGATGCGGGAACGCACCTCGGTCCGCGGGATAATAAGCAGAAAATCCTTTTGCTTGGTGATGTTCTCTGAGACCAACGGCTTGCTAAAGCTCGGCCAGCCCGTGCCGGAATCAAACTTATCCAGAGATGAAAACAAAGGCTCGCCACTCACCACGTCCACATAAATCCCGGCCCGGTGCTCATCCCAATATTCGTTTTTAAAAGGCGGCTCCGTACTTTCTTTCTGGGTGACCTGATATTGCAAAGGTGTCAGCTTTTGGCGTATAACCTCATCGTCAGGCTTACTGTAATGCGGCTGGTTATCTTGATTTAAGCTTTCTTTTGGCATGGCGACTCCGGAATTTTGTTCCGCGATGGAATTCAATGGCAATAAACCTATTGTAAATAGCGACAAAACAATCATTTTATTCATAGCCAATATCCTTTAACTAATTTACCCGATATGACCCGACATTTAGCAAGAAGTTTACGAACATTTCATAAGACATCCAGGTTAATTTGACAGAAACAGCCATGATTGAAGAAATACGCCGCATGAATACGAATGTCGAATTTTACACAGAGGAACGTTGTTATATCAACCAAGATGGCATCGGCTGCATGGAGTTTCCGAACGTTATGTCGTCCTGGAAGGTAGTGGGCTTGTAGAAATAGGCAATTTATCGGCGCAGGAAATCCATTACGGCGATGTTGTACTCATTCCGTCGGAAACTCCCCAACGCATCACAAATACCGGTGAAAGTGATTTGATTTTCCTGGCAATTTGCTCGCCTCGCTTTACTCAAGACGCCTACGAAGATATCGAGGAACCTTAAAGCATCATTTATAACCGAGTGCCACAGGAAAATGATATGGCTAATTTAAGGCTCTACTGCAAGTGCTTGCTCCATATAATCCAGCCTTCTTTTAAAATCTTGGGCGGTATCTGCATAGACATGTGTAATCCTTTGAAATTCTAAATGTATTTCATGAAAAGCATCGACGATATCTGGGTCAAACTTAACGCCTTTATTTGCTAAAATTATTTTCACTGCCTCATCGTGCGACATGGCGGATTTATAAACACGACGGCTTACCAAGGCATCATAGACATCGGCAACAGACATGACCCTAGCCGAAATAGGAATGTTATCGCCGGCGATACCTTCTGGATAACCGCTGCCATTCCAATTCTCATGATGACAATAAGTGATCTCCTTAACACACTTGAGAAACGGTATCTCAACCCCGAAATCTTTTTCGGCACGAATGATAATATCCTTACCTAGACGGGTGTGGGTCTTCATAACCTCAAATTCATCCGGGGTTAAAGCGCCGGGTTTAAGTAGAATCCGATCCGGGATTTCTAAATTACCCAAATCATGTAAGGCGGATGTTTTAATTAACAATTCAATGTAGTCATCATCATCTAAAAGATAGCTAAACCTCGGATGAAAGCGTAACTTCTTGGCAAGTGCCCTGACGTAATACTGGATACGCCGGGCATGGTTACCCGTCACATTATCACGAGATTCCCCCATGTAGATAATGGTTTGAATAAGCAAATTTTGGGCTGTGATAAGTTGGTTGAGCCTTTCTTCACTGTCATGCCCAATGTCAGCATCCTTGTGAGCGGGTGTATTTTTAGCACTTTTCGCTTCCAAGTGCGTATTAATACGCTCGAAGAGATAGTCGGGATCAACTGGCTTGGCAATAAAATCTGCTGCCCCTAGTTTAAAACCACGTGTCTCATCAACCGGCTTATCCTTTTCCGTTAAGAATATAATCGGGATATCACATCTCGTGGCATTATTTTTGATCTGCTTACAAATTTCGAAACCATCGATTTTCGGCGTATCAACGGCAAGCAACATAATGTCCGGCGGCGGATTTGACAATGCTATTGCCAACGCTTGCTCTCCGTTGCTAGCAAGTTTTACCCGTGCACAATGGTTTTTCAACATATCCCCTATCGAGGCAAGATTGGCGGGGTCGTTGTCGGTTATTAAAATTGTCGCCTTGCTAATAAAAGGGTTCGCATTCATTTTTATGTACCCCTCGCTATAAAAATAAGTAACTATGAGTTAATAGGAAAGAAGCATAGTCGATTTTAATAAAAAACTGCTTCTTCAATGAATACAACTAGAAGTAAATTAGCTCAGCCATAATTTATCGAAAAGTTGATCACACATATAATTGTCTTCGAAAATAAGCAGTAATTGTGTGAACGTATAGGCATTTTCGAAGAAAGAACTTTTGCAATAACACAAATCGCACCTCCGGCCTACAAACCTTCACTTCGCACTTTCCCCAAGTTCAAGCGACTCTTGCGTTGTTGTTTGAAATTGGCCTACTTTCTCTCTAAATTGGGACTGAGCAAATCCTGGTCGGTTTAATTGCCAACCCTAACTATTACCGCCGTCCGCAAACGATTTTTGCCGAAGCAGGACATCCGGTCGAAATCATCCCGGGCAATCGGGATAAACTGGCAATCGAGTTCACTTTGCCGGTGTTCGTCAGGATCGGAATCGTGCATGTAAAGGCAGTCGTCGTCGAAACCGCTCATTACAACCCAGTGTGGTACTTTTTTCCGATCCATCAGATAGGTACTGATCAAGATTAACGGGATCGCGCCGACCTTGAATGCGGCAATCAATTCGTTCTGGGTGATATTGGCATAATTTACCCGAATGCCTTGCTCTTCTGCTTTATGCTTAAAATCTTTATCCACTAGATCGACGATCTGCTTTTTATCTTCGTTACGCACACCGTCAATGAATAATGTGCTGCTTTGGTTGATCCAGACTTCAACATCAAAATTACGCTGCTTTGCCGCTAACGCCAAGCCTATCGGATGGCAACCACCATGTCCGGAAGTCATGAAGATGGTGGTCGCTTCCCGCCAAATATTGATTTCTTCTTCTTGCGAAGGTTGGTAAGCCCGGTTAAGGCCGTGCATCGCCATCATAAGGGCAGCCGGGCCACAGGTAAAATGCGTGGTCTGCCTTAACCAGTGGACGGAACGATGTTGTAAAGTATCGCTGAAATGGCGAATTCGCTTCTGGTAGCGCAGCGCATCTTTATGATCCTGATAATAATCCCTGTAGATACCGAATTTTTGATAACCAAGCGACACATAAAGCTTGATTGCCGGTGTGTTATCGACACTGACTTCCAGCCGTAAATACAGCCTGCCGTCGTCGTGTGCGGCCTGTTCTCCCGCTAAAATAAGTTTACGGGCAATCCCAAGCCCCCGGTGCGACTGGTCTACCGCCAAAGAATAGATGCGAGCCAGCCGGGTGCCGGGATGGTAGATGATCAAAATATAGGCCACAACCTTATTTGCACTTTCCGCAACCAGCAAGGCGCGGTGGTCGGTGCCGAGCCAATGCCTGAAACTGCGACGGCTGAGCTTATCCGTGTTGAAACTGGCATTTTCCAG
>JBGAWU010000247.1:0-4578 GCA_044227425.1 Methyloglobulus sp. | reverse complement strand
GCGTTGGTTGGCGCCGATTATCAGTTATACCGCCGACGAAATCTGGTCGTATATGCCCGGTGAGCGGAAACAGTCCGTGTTCCTGGAAACCTGGTACAAGAATTTGGCGGCGTTGGATGACGATACCTTATTGAGCCGGGATTTCTGGCAACAAATTATGGCGGTGCGGTCGGCAGTCAGTAAAGAGCTTGAAAAAAGCCGGACCAAGGGCGAGATCGGCGCATCGTTGAATGCGGAGGTGGAACTTTATTGTAGTGATCACTATTTCGAGATTTTGAACCGTCTCGAAAATGAACTGCACTTTATTTTCATTACTTCTAATGCGTTGCTGTACTCAGAGAAATTTACGCCTGACGATGCGGTTGATACCGAGATTGACGGGATCAAACTGAGAGTCCTTGTTTCTCCGCATCCTAAATGTACCCGATGCTGGCATCAGCGCTATGATGTCGGTGAAAACCCCGACCATCCTGAATTATGCGGACGGTGCGTGGAAAACGTAGTTGGTGAAGGAGAGCAACGCCGTTATGCGTGAATTCGGAATGTTGAAATGGCTGTGGCTGTCATTGCTGGCTATTGTCCTGGACCAAGCGAGCAAGTTGATAGTCAACGGCAGTATGCAGCTTCATGAATCCATTCCGTTATTGCCATTTTTTAATTTGACTTATGTCCACAATACGGGAGCAGCCTTCAGTTTTTTAAGCGAAGCTGGGGGTTGGCAGCGCTGGTTTTTTGCCGCGTTGGCCGTGATTATCAGTGCGGTCCTGTCGGTTTGGCTCGCCCGCTTACAGAAACATGAAACCCTGCTGGCGCTGGCGCTTTCCCTCGTTTTGGGCGGGGCGGTCGGAAATTTGATTGACCGCTTGGCGTACGGTTATGTTATCGATTTCCTCGACGTTTATTACAATGATTGGCACTGGCCTGCATTCAACATTGCGGATTCGGCGATAACAGTGGGTGTGGCGCTTATGCTCCTGGAATCGTTCGGTATCGGAAAAAAGGAAAAACACGAATAATTCATTTTTTACGAAACTATCCCCAATGGACATAATCGAACAAGATGCCGGTTAGGGCATCAACTTAGTGTGGAGGTTATTTTCATCATGGCGCACGAACATAGAAATTACCTTTCCCAATATTTGTATGTCAAAGATGAAAAAGCCGATGCAGTACTGGGTTATCTCGGGGATATTTCTGAACATGGTTTGATGTTTATTACCCAATTACCGGTATCGGTTGGCGCCACGGTCGATATTGTCATTGAGAATAATATTGAAGGTGACGGCGAAATCCCTTTGTCAGCCAGGGCAAAAATTAAAACCGTTTGGAAAAAGCCCAACCTTAACCCCGAGATGACGTGTATAGGCTGTGCCTTACTGGAAATAGACAGCGAAGAACTGAAAATACTGAAAAGTCTGGTGTCCCAGATAGCCTTTAGTCAAGATGTTGAAATACACCGGACTCGTGTGGGACACTAAAGTTAGGTTAAAAACCAATATCTCCAATGGTTTGTGTTCAACTAATACCCCTTTTCAAGTCGGGATGCAATCGATTCGGGAAAATTGTTTTGCTTCATGGCGCTAATCGTTTCATCCAATGGGTAGGGTAAAGAATGAAGTGTAAGCACTTGAAGTTTTTGGTCGTAAATGGCAAATTGGGCGCCAACGTTCCCATCCCTGGGTTGCCCGACTGATCCTGGGCAAATCAAGCTATAGTTGTATTTTTCAAGATTTTGTTGTTTCTCTTTGTAGAAACTGTCCGAAGCCCCTTTTTTTCTGGCGTAAATGCCTTGTACATGGGCATGGCCGTGAAAGCACAGATGGATTTTTCGTTGCGCAAGGGCGGAAAGGTTATCTTCATACGTCATTTCATAGACATACCCGTAAAAGTAATGGGGGTCGAGGGGGGAGCCGTGGACGGCAAGCCAATGGTGGGCGGTCTCAGTCATTCCTGTCAATTCTAGGGGTAAATCTTCCAGCCATTGCTTATGTGCGGCGTTAAGTTTCGGGATCGTCCATTCTATACACCAGCTTGCAGTGGCGGACATTCCACGGCGAATATTTCCCGAGACGGCGGCATGGTCATGATTGCCTTTTATGACCTGAAAACTACTATTTTGCAGGCGTTCAATACATTCAACAGGATGGGGGCCGTAACCGATAGTGTCGCCGATCACGATGCCTTGATTGATGTTTTCCTGCCGTAAGAAATTTAAAACGGCATCTAAAGCCGGCAAATTGGCATGGACATCCGCAATAATTGCCCAATAGCGCTGGTTAAACTGCATTTTCTTGCTAATAACTTTATTTTCCTGGAATTTTCGGATAATTATTTCGAAGATTTTTTGCTTGTGGGCATTAGGCATAAAAATGTCCCGCAATTTTCCGGCTATCATGGCGTAGGCTTCGCTATTTTTGAAATAATCCCCGACAAGCTGGTAAAGGCTATTGGCTAAATCTTCAGTGCATTCTTCATCAAACCAAGCGTTATTGCGTATTAAAACGCCTAGGATATGTGAAAACGTTAAAAAGTTATCCCAGGTATAAATATCGTCATCCAGATAATACAGTTGATTTTGGCCGTCCACGCCAAAGTTGGATAGCCCTTCGTCCAGCCGCTTATCAAATAATGCGGCTACCTTGAAATAAATTTGATATAGATTTTTTAGCAGAACAAGTTTCTGTCGATTATCGCAAGCATCGGTTGAAGAAAATAAAGTGTGTAAAGGGGTTAATTTCGGGCAGATATTTCCGGCACAGTATTCGCCCGGTTTTAATTCAGCAATAAACCAGCATTTATGCGGATGGTGGACGCCTAGTTTTTGTTCCCGCTCCAGAGTGTGAGTCGTCCATTCCCGGATACTTTTATTGTTTAATTTCAGTTCGGAACGCAATTTTACAATGGCGGTTGCCCCCGAGTAGAGCAGGGTGCTGGGGCGACCCATGAATTGGCTGCCGTAATTTAGCTCGGTGTGGTTTGCTTCTAACAAAGACGCCACTTCTTCCGGAGTAAAGAAGGATTTTCCGCCGACGGAACCGATAATTTCAATTATCATATTCTTACATTAAATGGATGGTAGCAGTCATTGCTCTCGGCTAAATCGCCGTAACGTTGGAAAACTAAAGAGAGCGATTGGAATTAATGTTCACCGATGAATAAGGTCCTGAGTACGTCAATCACAGGTTTCATTTCAACCCTCCTATGGCCGTAACCTTCGAGCGGGGACAAAACATAAGGCACGCCCAGCGATAAAATCGGATTGTCATGCAAGGCCTTGCTAATTGAAGGTTTAAAATTGCCCTTCACCGATTCGATTAATGGCATTGGTTCGGCCTTTATCTCCTGTTGCGGAATATAACCGGTATAAACAGGTTTATTCTGGTTAACAGCAATCATATTGAAATGGAAAGGTAAGCCGTATACACCGCTGTTAAACAGTTTGTACGCTTCTACGAAATTTTCAGCAATGTTGAATACGTCTTCCGCCATCTTATAGGGATAATTTCCCATCAAGGCATGGTTAAGCCGTTCTTCTAAGGTAGCTTCATTTCTGACAATCTGCCAGACTCGCCATTCGTCGTTATCGTCAGATTCGACGATTGCCATACAGCGATGTTCCGATAACAAGGAGACATGTTTTTTGTGGGAGTTCGCATAATGAACCAGCTTCATTCGGGCATCATTGGAGGATTTAAAACGGTCTTCCTCCCGGCTAAGCAGTCGCCACTGGTCGCCGATTTTAGCCTCCCAACCGATGTTTTCAGTAAATTCAAGCTCTGCTTGTGCTTCGGCTAGCTTATGGAGAATGATTCGGCCTGAGATAGGTGGATACACGCTGCCGGCAATCACATCCTTATTGGGTAAATTGGGTTGTTTGGGATGGCTGGCTTCAACACCAATTTCGGTTGCGTAAATTAGTTGTGCTGTTTGAATAAGGCCAATATTTTCAGCGGTTGCGCTATCGTTCGACGGCCCGTTTTCCTGGTCAATAGGCGGTCGGGATGATGCGGTTTCATTCGCAACCATCGTTTGCGTCGTCTCTGGCGGGGAGATCAATGAAGCCTTTTCGCTTGTTGTCCCTTCTTTTTTACCGATTTCGTTACGGATAATATGGTGTAAATGGGATGAACTCAGATCCAATTCCGGGATATGCCGTATCGATTGGGTAGGGAGCTTGGTGTCATTGAATGACGTGTGGGTGAGGTCGATAAGGTCGGCGGCTTCTTGGGCTTGGATGAGGTTAAGCAATGTATCGCCGCCGGTCAACTCGGGTTTGCCGATTTCCATTTTCTCATTTGCAATAAGCCATGTTGCCCGTTCCAAACCGATCCTGACGCCGGTTACGAAGGTTTCCCGTATGCCGGAGTTTTTAATTGCAATGGATTCGAGTACAAGCAGGTTGGTTCTCTCCTGGAAGGTTTCGTAGATAGCTGGGATGGGCAATGCTGTTTCGGAATCGCGTTTGTTGGCTTGTATGACGATGCCGACCGGCGGTTCGTCTTTTCTTTCCAGCCAGGGCTGCATTTCCTCAAAATACTTCAATGCTGTTTCGAGTTTGCCCGTTTCGGAGTCAACGAC
>JBGAWU010000246.1:252-4594 GCA_044227425.1 Methyloglobulus sp. | reverse complement strand
CTCCATGCCAAGATACCCCAAACTGTGTATCCAGTCAGGGGGTAGATAAGCTTCATTATATTGCGCCATTCAAAATTTCCGGTGACCCAAAGCGGGCGTGGCAGGCGTTGAGGACCGCGATCCGGACGCACGACCGCATGGTGATCACCCACGAGACCAAAGATAGCCTTCATGCCGAAGCTACTAGTCTAGTTTTGCGTTTTGTCGATGATATTGACGCCTTTCTCGATACCGAAGCCGGGTTAATCCAAATTCGTTCCGCGTCAAGGCTAGGACATTCCGATTTTGGCGTCAATCGAAAGCGCATAGAAAGTTTTAGGACCCAGTTAAGGGCATTGCATGTTTTGGGTTAATGTCTTGCCTTCATATAGTTACCTCGGGGAACTGCATGAAACAGTACGGCATATCTTTATTCATATTCCGCCGCGATTTACGGATTCATGACAATTACGGGCTTGAAAAGGCGTTAGACCTTTCAAGCAAAGTCCGGCCTTGTTTCATATTTGATCCTAGGCAAATCGAACAACATCCTTATCAAAGTTTGCCCGCATTGCAGTTTATGCAGGCTTCGATCAGAGACTTGCAAGTGGCATTTAACGAGATTGATGTCAAACTTGCATTGTTTGACGGTCTGCCGGGCGATGTTGTCAGACAGGTATTCAAAGCGAATTCCATCCAGGCCGTTTTTGTTAACCGCGACTATACGCCATTCAGTCAACGGCGTGACGAAGAAATCGCGAAAGCCTGTTTTGAGTTAGACATTGATTTCCACCCTGTGGCGGATTGTTTATTAGTTGAGCCGGAGCACGCCCTTAAGCAAGACGGTAGCGCCTATAAGGTATTTACGGCGTTTTACAATAATGCTAGGCGGTTTCCGGTGCCGATGCCGAAGGGGTTAAAAAACAGGAATTTTGTACAAGACAGCCATCTCGGGCTTGCCAGAAAGCCGATTTTCCCGCAGATCGGATCTGCGCTTGATTGTCAGTCCGGAGGACGGAATCAGGCATTAACATTATTGGGTCGTTTAGATGACAGGATTAACTACCGAGTGGAACGCGATTTTCCCTGTTTGGATGCAACGAGCCGATTGTCCGCCCATCTAAAATTCGGCACCTGTTCTGTCCGGGAGGTTTATTCTGCCATCGTGCATCGGTTGGGTGTCGAGCATCCTTTGCTTAGACAGTTGTATTGGCGCGATTTTTTTACCCATATTGCTTTTCATTTCCCTTATGTCTTCGGCAACGCTTTCCAACGGCGGTACGATAATGTCCAATGGGATAACAACCTGACATTTTTCCAAAAATGGCGCGACGGAATGACCGGATTTCCCATTGTCGATGCCGGAATACGGGAGCTAAATAAGACCGGTTTTATGCATAACCGTGTAAGGATGGTTGTAGCGTCATTTTTAATTAAAGACTTACATATCAGTTGGCGCTGGGGGGAGCGTTATTTCGCCCAGCATTTGGTCGATTACGATCCGGCGGTCAACAATGGCAATTGGCAGTGGGCCGCTTCAACCGGGTGTGACGCCCAGCCTTATTTCCGGATATTCAACCCTTGGATGCAGCAACGGAAATTCGATCCCGAATGCGGTTATATTTACCGTTGGATTCCTGAGGTGAGGGAAATTCCGCCAGACCGGATCCATAATGGTGACCGTCGTCGCATTAGTCCCAATTATCCCGAACCAATGGTCGATCATGCTGTCGAAAGCAAAATAGCGATTGCCCGGTATAAAACGGCAATCTCAACTGAGACTGAGTATTTCAACAATTAATGTTCAACTATTGTACAAATATAACTTGACAAGATTGAGTGCGAAAAGTAAGTTAAGAATAAAGTTTTATCCGACTGGGCATTAATCGGAATTTTAGTGGGTTAAACAAAGAATAAAACGTTCCGATTAAATAACCTGTTTTGATAGATAAGACGCAAGCCTTAATGATGTCCTCCTCTATAGCCCTCCCAACCGCTGTGTGGGAGGTGTTTTTTTATCGGGTGACTAACATGAACAAAATGAATCCAAAACTCATACAATTCGCCAGATTTATTACGGACGCCAATTTTTATATTTCCGTCTTGGTCTTAGTTTACGTCGGGATGACATCAGTTACGGAAAATTACGCGGTTTTTGAGTTTAATGAAGACCTTTTCGGCGCAATACATAACAATTTACGGATGGCCTTGCTGTATCTCGGAATGACGGAAGTTGTTATTTGTTTGTATTGTTACATTACGAATCAACCAAAGCTCATGCTTTTCGTAGGTTATTTTTTAATAATGATGCTGGGTTCGGTGGCGTTTTATGGAAAGGTAAATAGCGTTCCAATCGATAACAATATCCCGATGTTTTTTCTTTATACGGGGCTTTCGCACATACTCTATGGACTTACGTCTGGGCTAGAAACGACAAACATGAATGAATACGGCTAACGTTCCGGTAAATACGGAGACTTAGCGGTTGCTAATGGGACCGGATGACTTCTACATGGTTAATGTAAGAAGTTAAATGTAACTGTTTGGTCAAACGATAACGGATTATCTTGTGATTTTTGTGGATAAAAATAAATTCGCCCGGAGTAAACCCTTTATTAATGAAAATCAAGCTGACTGCTTGTTTTACAATTTCATCCCCGGGTAAATAGAGGGCTGAAACGGAATCATCGGGATAACCCGGATTCGTTACCTTAACGGCCGTGGAGTTTGTCCCGAGCAACTCAACCCCCATAAACATTCCGGTCTCTTTTGACTGGGCAAGCCATCGTATCAAACCAATTGTCGTATTTTTATGGCTTACACCAATTAAACTGCCGACTTTAGGTTTCACGAGCGTATCAGTCCACAATAATCCGTAACCCTTTAAGCTTTTGTCCAGCAACTTCATGTTGGGTTCAAAAAAATCTTGCAGCTTTTGATTGGCTTTCCATATTTCGGACGGGTCGGTAAATTCCACAACCTGAAATGAAATGGGCGACGATTTTTCTGAGTTAAATTTGGACTCCTCATCCTCTTTGTTGCCAGCGGGTGCAATTTTGAAATCAAGGTCGCGTAATTCCCCAGGTCGAGCAGGGTCAAAAGCGCCGGTTTCCGCCAATGTGTTTTGTTGTGCAACTTCCTTGCTGCGCAAGAAATCTACAATATGGTTAAAACCGATAATGCCGAGATGGTTCCCTTGCGCCGATTCGCGGCTATCTTTCCTTTGTTTGTTCAAAGTTAAGGTTTTCGCCAAGCGCATTAGCATTAAACGGTCTGTAGGCAAATGGTGTGCCCGCCTGTCGTTGGTCGCTTCTAAAATTTTACTTGCAACGTTTACGGTAGCGATAAATAACTGGTCAGAATCTTGTTTTTCAGAATCATCGTCAGAAATCATTGGCGGTCTGCTACCTTTTAAATGAATGGACGGAATGCCTTTGAATCTTTTTTTGGGAACCGATTTCAATAAACTGGTAAAAATCGCGTAATGACTGAGCAACTCATAAATCGTTCGCATTTCCGTTGGCGAGAATTGGTTGGTATTGCAAAGTGCAAACACTAAAATCCTTTTAAACGCGTTCTCAATCAAGGGAGCATTGGGGTTTGCCTCGAGGTCATTCAGTCGGTAAAGGCGGGCAATTCGGTAAAATTGGAAACATTTATGCCAGAAATAGATATAAGGTTTGCTGTAAGTCTGGGAGATATAAAGGAGGCTGCGCGCCATGGCTTGGATTCCGTTCGCCAGTATCGATGTTTTTTCCTCCAATGAATAATAGGCATTGTCCTTAAACCAATCCTCTGTACTCAGCAACGAATAAGCATTAGCCAATTCCAGGCTACTCCAAACAGAGAATTCGCTCCGGGAGTCTTCATTGTCGAGGGTCACGGTATCGGGTTTTTCATCCGGTACCGCGGGGAAATAAGTCAACATTGTTGTCGTCGATGTTAGCGACGCGCCTAATTTGTCTAAAAAAAATAACCGTGTCCGTCCCGGTATCTGTTGCCGTTCCGGCGGAAAATCGTTGTTCAGTGTTTGCAATACTTGGAGGATTTGCTGGCATCTTTCCATATCCTCCCATTGTGAAAGCGCTCTCAGCCATTCGGAAAACGCCAATTCGTCAATCGCAAACGGCAAAGGCTTGCTCCTTGCTACGGGGCAGGGCGGGAATGGTTTTGACAGCTTGTACGACTGGGAACTCATAAGTTTCAGTTTCGCTCTGATTAGTGTTGGATGTTAATGAGGTTGCTGGTGAATCCGCTGTTATTTACTTTTCGATTATTTTAGATTGAGAATCGATTTAGAGATAGTCTCCGTATTGGTGCTTATATTGTTGGTGCATGGCTCTTGATACGCTAAGCTCCCTGC
>JBGAWU010000246.1:0-242 GCA_044227425.1 Methyloglobulus sp. | reverse complement strand
AGTTAAGAACGTATTGACCAAGCGGAGAGTTATTATTGAAAAATCGGGCTGATGACGGAATCGATCTGGTCGGCTTCAATCGGCCCGAAATATCTGCTGTCGAACGGATTCTCGGTAGGTTCTGACATCAGTACCACTTCGTTTTCCTTTAATTCATAATGGTTAACCGTATTTGTAGGCATAATTTGGCCGCTCCTATCTTTAAGAAGCGGTTGGCTGCCCGGTAATAAAATGTCATTAAT
>JBGAWU010000245.1:0-4650 GCA_044227425.1 Methyloglobulus sp. | reverse complement strand
TACAAAGCGACGACGGCAATCTCGACGGTTTCATCCAATTCCGCACTGCGCAACCGTTTGAAATCAATCTCGATATAGAATTGAAATCATCAAGCGCAGACCGCTCAGGAAAACGTTATCTCTATAGGATAAATGAAAAAAGAAGCATTAAACTCAATGAAATCCAATACTTCGACCATCCGAAACTGGGTGTGATTATAAAAATCAGTGGCGCATAATTGAATAAAAGAGCCATTTCCTTTTAACATTCAGATCACTACAAAGGGCTTGGAGCAGAGCGCGAGCAAATGTTCGAAAACCCGGAGCATGGCTCCGTTGTGTTCTGCCCTGATCCATTCGGTCATGGTTTTTGCCTTATCGAACGGAAAGACAATTAATAAGGTTGCCGCGAGATTGTCCGACTGTAACTTGCGGAACCGTGCCTTTCATGACCTCGATGATACAGTTCTGCCACACTGCATACGGATTACTGCCGTGCATACATAGGGTCAAATCCATTGACCTGCAATAGAATAAAGCAATTGCCTGAGGTTAAATGATAAAATCCCCGATTTTTTCTAATCCGTTAACCCATTAATGCATACTCATTTGAAGCTCCCTCCAGAATCGCTAAAGCTCAATATCGTAATTCCCGAATTAGAAAAAGACACCTTAAAAAATTTCCCAAATACCATCCTGGGTCAACCGAGGGCGCAATCGGCTCTGGAGTTCGGCATTGCGATGGGCAGTCCCGGTTATAACATCTTTGTGATGGGGGAACCTGGCCTTGGCCGCTTGTCGATGATTAACGCACATTTAGCGGAGTTATCGAAAAACCTTCCAACCCCTTCTTCTTATGCTTATGTCGATAATTTCCCTAATCAACGAGAACCGTTAGCGATTGCATTACCGCCGGGGATGAGCCAACAATTTTGTAACGATATCGAACAGTTGATCGACAATCTTCTCATAACGTTTCCAGCGGCATTTGAAAGCCCCAGTTACCAGCAAAAAAAATCCGCTATCGAACGGGTATTTAATCAATCCTATAACAACGCCATCGATTTGGTTGAGAAAAAAGCCCGAAGCCTTGAAGTTGCTTTGTTCAGGGAGAACGAAACGATAACGTTTGCGCCGCTTAAGAAAAATAAGCCGCTCGATGAAGAACAATTTACCCAACTACCGCAAGAACAAAGGGATAAATTCCATCGCGATGTCGAAGTGCTTGAAGATTATTTAGGCGAAACGTTATTGGATTTGCCCCAATGGCGGCGGGAGATGGTGGAAAAAATCAAACAACTCGACAACGACACTATCGAATCGGCGGTTGCCCCATTATTTACGGCTTTGGAATTAAGATATCAAAATTGCGAAGGGATTTATGCCTATCTCTTAGGGATCAGGCAACATTTAAACAATGCCATTACCGAATACCTGATGCCAGTCCGTGCACTGGAATCCACTGCAAACACAGTCAAGAGGGCTGCGCTTGTTGAGTTATATGCGCCGAATGTGTTGGTGGATTTTTCCCAACACAGCGGCGCCCCAGTTATTTACGAGCCGCATCCGACCTATCAAAACCTGTTCGGACGTATCGAATATGTGAGCGAACAAGGCGCTTTAGTTACGAATTACCGGAAAATATGCCCCGGTTCGCTCCATAAAGCCAATGGCGGCTATCTTATCCTGGATGCGGAAAAACTGCTGACCTATCCCTTTGTTTGGGAAAGCGTAAAACGTGCGCTGAAATCAGGCCAGATTGAAATCGAAACGCCTTTTTCCGATATCGGCATCAACACGTCAACCTTAAAACCCCAAAATATTCCGTTAGCGATCAAGATTATTCTTGTAGGGTCTCGTGACATCTATTACTTGCTGGAAGAACTGGATAGCGAGTTCAACGAGATGTTCAAAGTGCTGGCGGATTTTGATAATTATATTCCACTCAATACCGATACGATCCGTCAATTTGGCACACTAATGGTAAAACATGCTGACGCAACCGGATCGAAACCGTTAACTGCCGCCGCCGTCCAGCGGTTGGTTGAGCATAGCTGTCGACTTTCCGAAAATCAGCAACATCTTTCTGCCCACATCAACGATTCGCTCGATATTGTGTCGGAAGCGTTGTTATACGCACAGAAAAGTGGGAACAACACTATTGATAAAAGCCATGTCGAGCAGGCATTATCGGCGCGCGAATTCCGTAACGGCAGGATACCGCAAACCCTGCTGGAAGAAATGCTCGACGGCACTATTTTGATTGATACGGAGGGTGAAGCGATTGGTAAGATCAACGGACTGACCGTAATCGAAGTCGGCGGCAGCAGTTTCGGCGCGCCTGCCCGAATTACCACCACGGTTTATCCAGGCTCCAGGGGCATCGTCGATATCGAGCGCGAAGCGGAATTAGGACAGGCGATCCATTCCAAAGGCGTCATGATTCTTACCGGTTATCTCGGGCATTGTTACGCCCAGCAGTTTCCTTTAGCCATCTCAGCCAACATCGCCATTGAGCAATCGTACGGCTACATCGACGGCGACAGCGCCTCATTGGCTGAGTTATGCTGCCTGATTTCGGCGCTGACCAGGATTCCCATCAAGCAGTGTTTTGCGGTGACCGGTTCTATTAATCAGTACGGCGAAGTGCAAGCTATCGGTGGCGTTAATGAAAAAATCGAAGGTTTCTTTAGTTTATGCAAGGCAAGAGGGTTTAACGACGGACATGCGGTTATTATTCCTGCCGCAAACAAACGCAACCTAATGCTTAAACAAGAAGTGATCGATGCCGTTGCTCAAGGCATGTTTACCATCTATGTTGTCGCAACCGTAGACGAAACACTAGAACTTTTGATGGGACAACTTGTGGGTACACCGGACAAAGAAGGCAATTATCCTGAAAACAGCATTAACTTTAAGGTCATTTCCCGGTTGAAGGAAATTTCAGATTTGGCATCGGATGAAGATAAGGAAACGAGTTTGTAAAGACTCGCCCAACAACCGTTATGAATTATTCAGGCAAACGGACGGTTAATTACGGAGGCGCATAATGTGCGTTGTTGTTGCAATCAATCGCCAAAAATATAACCTTGTCCCCGTTTGGTTTGGATTAAATCCTTTCCTAATTTTTGGCGAAGACGGTTGATGTAAACTTCGATGGTATTGCTATCACGGTCGTTTTCTGACTCATAAACATGCTCGCAAATATGCGTTTTTGAAAGTATTTTCCCCTTGTGCAGCATGAAACAGCGCAGCAGGCGGAACTCAGTTCCGGTCAGTTCTTCCAGTCGTTCACCGTCAATCATGACGGTCTGTCGGTCTTCATCCAAGGCTAAGCCGCAGGCTTCCAGCCTTGGCTGCATCTGACCGTGACAGCGTTTTAGGACCGCAGAAATGCGGACTAATAGTTCATCCAGATTAAATGGTTTGCCGATATAATCGTCCGCCCCGGCTTTAAAACCATCCACTTTTTCATGCCAGGCATCGCGGGCGGTTAAAACAATGACCGGAATGGGATTTTTCGCGGCGCGCCAGCGGCGTAACACATCCAGTCCGGCCATTTTCGGGAGTCCTAAATCCAGTAAGGCGATATCGTAATTGTCGGTCGCTCCCATAAACTCGGCGGTTTCACCGTCGCCTGCCGTATCGACGACGTATCCGGCATGCTCTAAAACAATTTGTAGTGATCTTCGAGCGGACGAATCGTCTTCGACTAATAAAATTCGCATAAATTTATCGGCGCTGGAATTCCCTTATTCTTGTGTACGTTTAATTGCCCATAGGTAAATAAACATGAGTTTCAACACAGCACGACCAATAAAATTAAACCGGGGATAATACCCAAAATTAACCCGATGACAATGGCGATCAATTCGCCCGTGGAATAGTCGCAACCGCCACTGCCGATATTGACGTGGGCGGCCCGGTCATTATCGAGTCCAGCAAGCATCATGCCGTCGAATTCGTCCGCAACTTGCTCCTGGGAAGACGCCACCATAATCCTTGTACGTGCATCGTTTAACCGGGTTTCAGCGGTACGCAAATCCTCGCTGAACGGAATCATATTGCGGGCGTTTTTCAATGCATTAATAGCGTCATCAGTTGGCGCAAGCGCCAGTTTCCGCGCCTGCTCGATGTTATTGGCGGTTGCGATTTCTTGCTTCAAGCGCATGAGTTCCGGATATTGGGTCGACCCGACCGGGCATGTAGATTTAATCAAATCCAGCGCCCTTGTCGAAGGCGTGATAGTTGCCGACGCCAGTCTCGGGATGCTAAAAAAAGTGATGGTTAGAATTATTGAAATTATCAATGCTGAAATGAATTTATTATTATTGTTAAACACAACACTTCTCCTAAAAAGTGGGTACTGAAACTTGTATATTCTACAAACCTTAAATTAAATGAAGATTTAGATTTGTTTCCGTTTGATTAATTTTTGGTATTCCTATATTTACGCTTAACCCTTAATTTGCCTGATTTAATCGAAAATTCAACTATTTTTTTCCTATCAGGTAGACAGATAGGTGTAAGAAGTCAGTCCCGCCAAAAGCTCTATTTCATAGTCGTGTTTTTGATGGCTGGTCAGTCCACTGTTTTCCAGTTTTGTCCGAAAAGCGTTCCTCAAATCATCGGTACTGATATGCACGTAGTCCAGCAAGTCGCTCACATGCT
>JBGAWU010000244.1:0-4657 GCA_044227425.1 Methyloglobulus sp. | reverse complement strand
GTTCGACGGTAGTCGCCAGCAATCTCACGCCGATCGTTATTACCTTACACATGTTATTGGCATTGGTTATGGTGGCTTTACTTATTTATGTCCTCGCCCGTTCGCAGAAAATTTATTGGGGGAAATTGGACGTTCTTGTACTTCCGGAAAGCTACAAGAAAGTATTGGTCATTGCTATGACAATGACCTTAATCCAGGTGATGATGGGTACGCAAGTTCGGGAAGCTGTCGATCTCATTGCTAACGGTCATGCCTATATCGACAGGCAATACTGGCGGGACGATTTTCCTGTCATTTTTTATGTCCATCGGTCGTTTTCATCGCTTATTTTATTGACGAATGCCTGGTTGTGCTGGAAAGTTTTCAAGGCTTTTAAGAAAAATGCGTTGATTTACAAAGTGTCATGCTTACTGATGGGGCTTATTGTTACCGGCATTCTGGCAGGCATTTCGCTCGATCGGCTAGGGATGCCGCCGGTTGCGCAACCGATTCACTTACTCATGGCTAACTTGATTTTCGGAACCCAGTTTTTTTTGTACTGCTACGTAAGCTATAGTTCAAAACAAACCGTTCTTGAAAAGGGTTGATAGCTTATTGATCCGGCAATTGAATAACATCAAGTAGCATACAGCATAAAGCCCCGAAGGTCTTGGAAATAGGCTGTTACCCAATCTGGATTTTGCCTAGGCATGGTCTGGGCACGAGCGGCTATTTTCGAGCCGGTCGCATACTTGATGCCTGCATTAAGCCGTCCATCAGGATTGAATCCTGGACTGTAGCTCGGTAAATACTCCCCCGACCGGTTTCGTACGCTGCCCTAACCAAACCTTAACCGGCTTGGTATGATGGAGCCTGAGGTTATCAACTATCAAAAATATCTTACGTCCGATGCCTTTGATCAGGGTTTGTGGGAACTCGATAAAACGACCGGTGTTGAAGGTTTCGTCGCTAATCATCCAGCGGGCTTTGTTTTTTTGCCCTCTTTTGGTTATGGTTACTCTCTTAGCGAGCTACCCGCTAGATAAGGAAAGATCCACTCATCATCAGCAAGCTCGTCCGAGGGGAAATTGTCTGACGTACAGAATGATTGCCGATTTGGGTCGCTGAATTGTGAGCAGGGATTTGATGACGCTATCTCTATTTCCAGTAATATGAACATAAGAATCCCTAATGTTACAAAGCCAAATGCTTGCATGGCGGCATCCTCTTAGTTACGGTTAGCAAAACAAACAGTCCTATGGGAAACGCCTACTGTTGAAGTAGACGTTCCCATATGAATATTAAGCATTTAATATGCCAATAGCTGGGTATTATTCCTGGAGTTAACCGTTTGAAGTTCACGTTCTGAAAGCATCGGAACGTTTTACAAAATTAGTCGGTTAAATAGGGCGCTTAATTCTTTGAGAAGCCGGATTAATTATTAATCAAAAGCGGAATATAGCCCATCACATTGGGGTTACTGCCCCATCCATCAGGAATTCGATTTAAAAATGCTGCTCGCAACGAAAGCAGCTAAGCAAAAGGATGCCAATTGGATGAGAGTCATCATGGTATGGAAAAATAAATGGAAGATAATCATGTCAACCTCCAGTGCCGGATAGGCACATCGCGTTAAAGATTGGGCGAAATCAAGAACCCATTGCCGGTAGCGCATTGAGAGCAACTTCCATGCTTAGCGAGAATCGCCACGGAGTAGTATGTTTAATGCTTCCATCTACCTTTCAGGGTTGGCTTAATCATATTTAATGCAGCTTAAAAAAGCAGTGAAGTATTTACTGATGATGGGTGATTAATTACCTTTAAACTGGAACTATCTATCCATACAATATCTGCGATAAAGCATACAGACCGATTAACGAAATAAAAATTGAACCGCTTTTTTCTGTCTAAATTACAACTGCCTGCGTAAACAAAGCAGCCAAATTAATCAAAAACCGACAATTTTTGCCGAAATTGCGAAGTGGGAAGGACGACTACTGGATTTAAACCCGAATTAATCAGGCAGTTTTTTGATGACCACTGCGGTTAAATCATCCTGCTGTGGAGTTCCTGAAGAAAATTTCAGTAAATCAAGATGGACGAGTTCGATGATGGTACTTGCCGATAACCCGGCATGACGGAACACCGTCTCGCAGATGCGGTCGGTGCCGAAACGGTTGCCGGACCTGTCTTCCCATTCAAAAAAACCGTCGGTAAAAGCAACCAAAATATCGCCCGGATTGAACACGACAGTTTGCCATTGTTCATAGTGATGGTTTGGATTGATTCCCAGCGGTAAACCAGTAACCGGCAAGGTTTCGATATGGTTTTCTGCAGCCCGCAAGATGAATACCGGGCCGTGGCCTGCCGATAAAAAACTCAGTGTATCGTGCTCGGCGCTCAAACAACCTGTAAACGCGGTGATAAACCGGTCGCTGGGAATGTGTCGGCAAATAAGCTGATTAATTTGGGTTAAACTCGAACGATAATCCGTTCCCCATGAAAATACCGCACGCTGTAAAGCCCAGCATTCGGACGCCAACAACGCCGGGCCGATGCCGTGGCCGGAAACATCCGCCAGCATCATTATGACTCGGTTATCTTCATGTAAATGAAAATCGAAAAAATCGCCGCCGGTTTCTTCGGCAGATTGATTCCAGCCGGCAATATCGTAACCGGCAATATTGGGCGACGAAACAGGAAGTAGGCTTCTTTGGATTCCTTTGGCAATCGCCAGTTCATGTTGCAGGCGTTTATGGTCTGCGAACTCCTCCATTAACGCGTGCCGATGAATTGCTACACCGCATTGGGCGGATAAGACTTCCAATAAAAACTCATCTTTTTTATCGAATACACCATCCCTTTTATTAAGTACTTCCAATACACCTAAAACATTCTGCCTGTCGCCGAATAACGGTGCGGCTAAAATATTGCGTGTTCTAAACCCGGTTAATAAATCGATTGATGAATTAAAACGAGAGTCTGCGTAGGCGTTGGCAACGTTGATCAGTCTGCCGCTATTAAAACAACTGCCTACAATGCCGGAATCGGCCGGGACGCGCAATTTTTCGATGCGCTGATAAACCAGGCTGTAAAGTTCGCAGGATTTTTTATCGAAAACAAAAACCGTCGCCCGTTCGCAGTCTAGCAACATAACCGCTGCCTGTTCAATCTGGTTGAGCAATGTTTGCAAGTCCAGGTTTAAGGCAAGATTGCGGGATATTTCCAAGACTTGTAACAGATCACCAATTTGCCCGGCGTATGTTTTCATTATTTCGTTAGGAGTTACGCACATTCAGTTGTTTAGAGCGTAACGCTAATGTCGGCATTAAGCAATTGACTTCACACCTGGAGAATATACTTAAACAAAGGAAAATTAAGAGAGTGGCTTGCTTTTGGAGGGGGATTATATTGTCCCGCCATGCCGGACAAAAGCGTTAAACAGGGTAGCAATGTACGCTAACTGCGTCTATATCCGCCCTGTTGAAGGGAAAAACGTTTATGTGCTGAGTCTTAGTGCGTTAATTAATAATAGGACTTCCTAACAGGATATCCACGATTAAAAGAACAAATGAAATCGCAAAAAAAGTTAAATTATCCATTTATCATTCCTCTGTTATCTACCAAGTTTTTTGGATTTGATGTCATTAAGTAAAACCAAGTCTCGACAAAACGAGCCATCTTATTGTTCCTTTTAAACGCTGCATTCTTTGTTGAATCGCGCTTGTATTCCCATATCAACTCAGTGTAGGAATAGCTGATGAAAGGATAAACCCTGAAATATTAACGGAAGATTAATTGAATTGATTTGTTATGCTTAATTTAAAATATTTCTGAGAATAAAAGTGTAACTATATGAAAAATAATATAAAAAATATCTGTGCTTGGGGCTCTAATGGATTGGCGAAGCCGGACGTCGTTCGATGAGGATTGAAGTGACCGCAACCATTTGAAATGCCTGTAGCTCTACCTAAATAGCGGCAATGACATTTTGTTAAAAAATTATTGTTTTCAATAACCTGAAAGATTAATCAGGTGTAAAGGATGTGGACGCCCAACACAGCTTGCCACACTTTAGAGCAACGGGCTAACCTCCTATAGGTAATTGTACGTATAGCACTATTGTTACAGCCGTATTAATCTGGAGACAAAAACTAAAAAATTGAGTTTGCTTATAATCCAAAATTGTACTTTCTCAAAAGAGCCTACCGGATACTTGACTATGCATACTATTATCACAGAGGATGTGGTCGATTTAATTACATTAAATTCAACAATCAAACAAAATATTATTAGTTTAAATGACCGCTTAGATGAAAACACCGATATCAGCAAATGGTGTGAAATAATTACAACTACCAATAGTGAGCTTGAAAATATTTTTAGCTTTGGGGTAGTTAACCATGCCGAATTAGATAAAAAAACAAATGAAAAGCTAAAAAAATACAAGAGATTATTATCCAATTGCCGTGAATTCGACCAGTGGTACAATTCGGTCATCAATATAAATAACGATTTGGAAAATATACTCAATACTGCGCCGGATATTGAATATTTTGGATTGGGTGAGGATTCGGTTAAATATAACTTTAAAAACGAAGAAACAATCTTTGGAAGCTTAAAATTAAGCGGTTATGATCAATCCGAGGTGACCTTGTCTTTTATAAAAAACAATTTG
>JBGAWU010000243.1:0-4657 GCA_044227425.1 Methyloglobulus sp. | reverse complement strand
AACTGGTTAAATTACAGGATCGGGTGCCACCTTTCGCCAAGGAAACCGCACAGAAAATTATTGAAAACGAACTGGGGATGCCTATTTCGAAGGCGTTCGCTTCGTTCGAATCGGAACCGTTAGCCTCGGCTTCAGTCGCGCAAGTCCACGCTGTCGAATTGCATGACGGCAGAAAAGTGGTTGTAAAGGTTTTACGTCCCGATATTGAGGAAGGCATCCAATCTGACATCGGCTTACTCTATGAATTAGCCAGAATTGCCGAAAAATTCTGGCCGGATGCCAGAAGGCTCCGTCCGGTGGAAGTGGTCGCCGAATTCGAGCGCACGACCTTGGATGAACTGGATTTGCTGCGCGAAGCCGCCAATGCGTCCAAACTACGCCGGAATTTCGAAACATCGGGTATTTTGTACGTACCGGAAATTTATTGGGATTATTCACGCCGTAAAGTGATGGTTATGGAGCGGATTCACGGTATCCCTATCGGTGAAATCGAGCAGTTAAGGACGAAAGGCGCCGATTTCAAACAATTGGCTGTAAATGGGGTGGAAATCTTCTTCACCCAGGTGTTCCGCGATAATTTTTTCCACGCCGATATGCATCCCGGCAACATTTTCGTCGATTTGCCGTCGAAGTATATCGCCGTCGATTTCGGCATCGTCGGTTCACTGTCACTGTCCGACCAGCACTATCTGGCTGAAAATTTTCTGGCGTTTTTCAATCGCGACTACCGTAAAGTCGCGCAAATGCACGTTGAATCCGGCTGGGTCGGCAGTTCGACGAGGATCGAGGAATTCGAGTCGGCCATCCGTAGCGTCTGCGAGCCGATTTTCGAAAAGCCGTTGAAAGATATCTCGTTCGGCCAATTGTTATTGCGGCTGTTCCAAACCGCCCGCCGTTTCGATATGCACGTGCAACCGCAACTGGTTTTGCTGCAAAAAACCTTGTTGAATATCGAAGGCTTGGGCAGGGAACTGTATCCCGAACTGGATTTGTGGCAGACTGCGAAGCCTTTTATGGAAAATTGGTTTAAGGAACGGGTCGGCCCCAAGGCTAAAATTACCGAGTTGCTCAAGCAGTTACCTCAAGTTGCCGAACATTTCCCGGAAATACCGACCCTGCTGTTTAAAACACTGGAGAATGCCGCTAACGAGCAAAATCGGGCAGACAAGCAACGGAAGGAATTGGAGTTGTTGCGTGAACAAATGGATATTCAACACAAAGACACGTTATGGTCGATCTACATCGGCGCGGCGTTGATTGCGGTTGCCATTTTATTGCGATAACACAGCGACCGGTTTCCAGGATTAAGCCTTAAAAGCCACCAACCCACAGAAGTTGTACCATTTGAAAAAAACTTCCGTATTGGCGAATCCGGCTTCCCGTAATATCGCCACATTTTCACTTAATTTGTAAGGGATCAGCACGTTTTCCAGCGCTTCGCGTTTATTGGCGATTTCCATTTCGCTGTAGTGGTTCCGGCGTTTGTAATTGTAATAATGCTGTATAAACTCTGAATTATACTGTTGATTTTCAGTTAGAATTTTTTCGACAAGAATGAGGATGCCGCCGCCAGTCAAGCCACCGGCGATACTTTGCAACAATTTGCTGCGGTAAATAGGGCGAACAAATTGCAAAGTCAGGCACAAAACCGCCACGGAAGCATTTTCTATCGCGACACTGCCGTTCAGATCGGCAACCCGCAATTCATACGGGCGTTTGAATTGTGCCGATTCAAGCTTGCTCCGGCATTTTTCCAGCATTTCTGGCGAATCGTCGATGCCGATAAAGCAAATATTCTCGGCTATGGCAGTGTCCATACCCAATAACGTTGTTCCCGTCGCGCAGCCCAAATCATAAATAGCTGTTCCTTCTTTAGCGTAATTGGCCGCGATTTCGGCAATCATGCGTTGAATTTCGCCGTAAAAAGGTACCGAGCGGTTAACCATGTCATCGAAAACACTGGCGACTGTTGCTCCGAACTTAAAATCGGAAGGTTTACTTATCTGTTCAAAAAGTTGGTCTTTTGTCTGGGTCATTGGTTTTGCTCAGCCGGTGATTCGCAAAGTAGCCGGATTCGGTTATTTTATTCAAAGCAAGTCGGTTCTGCTTATTCATTTATGGTATTTGGATTAAGCGCTCATTCACACCGTCCTGTGAAATCAAGTACAATGTGCGATTAAAAAAATAGGGCGTGACGGGTTAAGACGCTGCTATTGCACAGAATCTACAGGAATTTTAATACATGAAGCACTATAAAATCGCAGTCTTGGCGGGTGACGGTATCGGCCCTGAAATTACCCAGGAAGCAGTCAAGGTTCTTAAGCTAATCGAACAACGGAATCACGTCACGTTCGAATTAATGCCCGCCCTGTTCGGCGCCTGCGCCTACTTTGAAACGGGCGACGCATTTCCGCAAAGCACCATCGATATTTGCGATAAGGCTGACGCGATTTTGAAAGGCCCTATTGGCTTAAGCCATGAGGAGTCCAAGAAAATCCCGGTTGAAAAGCAACCCGAGCGCGGCGCGCTTTTGCCCATGCGCCGCCGCTACAACACATACGCAAATTTTCGTCCAGTTTCGTTACCGAAAGCGCTAGCGCATTTTTCTCCTTTAAAACCTGAAATTATCGGCGATGGGATCGACCTTATCATGGTGCGCGAATTGGTGGGCGGACTTTATTTCGGCAATAAGGAACGCGGTGTTAACGGCGAAGGCCTGCGTTATGTCAAGGAAACGCTTGAGTACGACGAACAACAAATCCGCCGGATTATGCATCAAGCATTTAAATTAGCGATGAAGCGCCGTAAATTGCTACACAACATCCATAAAAGCAACGTGCTGATGTCGAGCGTGTTGTGGAATGAAGTGATGGAAGAAGTCGCTAAAGAATATCCACAAGTAAAAGTTGTGAATTATCTGGTTGATGCGACAGCGACGGCGTTATGCTTGAATCCGACTCAATTTGACGTGATGGTGATGGAAAACATGTTCGGCGATATTTTGAGCGACCAAGGCGGCGGTATTTTGGGGTCGCTGGGATTGATGCCGTCAGCCTGCTTGGGCGATAACAAGGCTTATTACGAGCCTTCGCACGGTTCGGCACCGGACATTGCCGGCAAGAATATCGCGAACCCTTATTCCATGATCGGTTCTGTAGCGATGATGCTGGAAAGTAGCTTCGGTATGGACAGGGAAGCAAAAAATGTCTGGGCCGCCATGCAAGGCGTATTTGCCGACGGTTTTTCGACAGCCGACCTTTCCAAACCCGGTAGCGGCGTGACGATGATCAGCACCCAAACGTTTGGCGACAAAGTCATTGAAAAACTGGAAACCAAACCCAAAGCGGATTTGAACGATTAAATTAGGTGAAATAGTTAAAAACAGCTATTAATACATAATTCATATTGCTTATTTTAATTCTATTGCTCTATAATGCCGGGCTTTGAAACGTTAATGTTTCAGGCGCGTAGCTCAGTTGGTTAGAGCACCACCTTGACATGGTGGGGGTCGTTGGTTCGAGTCCAATCGCGCCTACCAAATAAAATAAAGCACTGCCGACGCAGTGCTTTTTTGTTAAAGCAGGTTTGACGAAACAAAATGCCCGTAGTTACTCTCCCAGACGGATCGAAACGCGAATACGAACAAGCAATTACCGTGCTTGATGTGGCGCGTTCTATCGGCTCGGGTTTGGCTAAGGCAACTTTGGCAGGTAAACTCGACGGGAAAGTAGTCGATGCCAGCACCCTTATCGACCAGGATGTCAGTTTACAAATCGTCACTGCTAAAGATGAAGAAGGCGTAGACGTCATCCGGCATTCCACCGCGCATTTATTGGCACAAGCGGTTAAGCAACTATTTCCCGAAGCCCAGGTTACCATAGGGCCGGTTATCGAAAACGGCTTTTATTACGATTTTTCGTTCCATAGGCCGTTTACACCGGAAGATTTAGCGGCAATTGAAAGCAAAATGCAGGAGTTGGCGGCAAAGGATTTTCCAATTATCCGCTCTGTTTCTCCGAGGGATGCGGCGGCAAAATTTTTCCGTGACCAGGGCGAATATTACAAAGCCGAGATTATCGAATCTATCCCGGCAAATGAAGATTTGTCCCTGTACGAACAAGGCGGTTTTACCGACCTTTGCCGGGGGCCGCATGTACCGAGTACCGGTAAGTTAACTGCATTCAAATTGATGAAAATTGCCGGGGCTTATTGGCGCGGCGATTCCAAGAATGAAATGCTGCAACGCATTTACGGCACCGCTTGGGGCGACAAGAAAGAGTTGCAGGAATATCTGCATCGGTTGGAAGAAGCCGAAAAACGCGACCATCGTAGGATTGGCAAAGCACTAGGTTTATTTCATGCCCAGGAAGAAGCGCCTGGCATGGTATTCTGGCACGAAAAAGGCTGGACGATCTACCAACAGATCGAACAGTATATCCGCGAAAAACTGCGGCATAACGGTTACGGCGAAGTCAGGACCCCGCAAGTTGTTGACCGCTCGTTATGGGAAAAATCCGGGCATTGGGATAAATTTCACGCCGGGATGTTTACGACCCATTCGGAAAACCGCGATTACGCCATCAAACCCATGAATTGCCCCTGCCATGTGCAGATATTCAACCAAGGGTTAAAGAGTTACCGTGATTTGCCGGTAAGA
>JBGAWU010000242.1:0-4659 GCA_044227425.1 Methyloglobulus sp. | reverse complement strand
ACAAGCTGGCGCCGTAAAAAGGCGCAATTAATCGGGTGCCTAGAAGTTCGATCACCATTACGGATGCACCAGTTATGAATACGATTAAATAAAGCCAAAAATTAGCGAGGTTAGGTGTCGATTTTTCAGTCATTGTTATTTATTTTTTCAATTGGTTATAGATTAATAGAGACGGGCAATCGTATGTTATTCATTGCAAAACTCATCGCCGGATGGCGTTTGCGGAGCTTTGGCAACATAGGCTTTGACCGCATTTTCCTGTTCCGGTAGAGTGGATTTGATGTAGCGGTCAGGTTCGCGCAGGGCTTTTCTTAAACAGCCTTCACAGCAAAAATAGACGGTTCGGCCAAAGCGCTCGATTTTTAAATGTTTATTTCTTATTGCTTCTCCACTTACCGGGCAAAAATGTATGCCGTCCCCTCTGCCTTCGAAGGTTGATGAGTGCTGCAGTACTCTGGTTTTCGGTTGGACGTTGAGTATGGATTGCAAAGGATTGGCGATTACCGGGATTGCAGGACAGATGAGGGCGTAAACAAGCAGGGTACGGACAATAACTTTAATACAAATGGACGGTCGATTATTTTTCATTGTTTATTTTTATATGAAAACAATAACTACGATGATTTATATGCAATAAAACGGATTTAACGGTAAGGAATAACGGCTTCTTGATGTTTCTTATCTATCGACCCGCCTGATTTTCCATTGACATCGACCCAAAGGTGGGGCAACCCTAGTTCATCCAGCCATTCCGGGCCTTCGTTTTCCTTCAGCATGGCGATGGTCGAAGCGCTACCTGCTACGACACAAAAGTCGCCGACCACGCTGACTGCGGCAAGATGGCGCACCGGCCAGCCTGTTTTCGGATTCAAAACATGGCCGTAACGAATGCCATCAACCATAATGCAGCGTTCGTAGTCGCCGCTGCTGGCTAAAGCCCCTTCGTAGAGCAGTAAAGTGTCCAGTAAGGCATCTTTATTACGTGGGTGGCGGATGCCCACCCGCCAGGGGCTGCCGTCATCGCGGGGGCCGATGACTTTAATGTCACCGCCCAGATTAATCACGCCGTGCCGAATACCTTGGTTGTAGCATAGCGTTGCCGCCCGGTCGACCGCGTATTCTTTAACCACGCCGCCGAAATCAATTTCCATCCCAGGCACGGTAAAAGTCAATTTCGGTTTAGCCCAGATCACTTTATGCCAACCGACACTTTCCAGTAACGAATCGATGAGCGGTTGCCCGGGCAATTTGCCCTGGTCGAATTTCCAGGCGCGACGCAAAATGCCGGAGGTGATGTCGAACAGCCCGTCGCTTTGTTCGTAGCAAGTTACCGCGTAGTCGAGCAAACAGGCGGTTTCGTCATCGACTTCAATACTTCCGGCAACAGCAGCTGTCCGGTTGATTTCCGACAAGAAGCTGGTTTCACGATAACGCGAATATAAGGCTTCCAGCCTTTGGACATCGCCGATGACTGCGGCAGAGGCCGCGTTGGCCGTAGCCGCGTCGTAGGCAAATAACTGTATGTCGCAGGGGGTACCCATGGCCTTGAACTCGCTGCGATAGTACCTCAGATGACTTTTCATTTTACGTGGACACCCAATAATTAAAGGAATATTAGGCGTTATCTTAAGCGTTTAAATTAAAAAAAATACATCGTACCGAAAAATGAAAGGTTAAAACCGCCCAAGAGCGTTGGTTTTATCCGAGGTACGGGTTGTTGCGCTTCAGCCCGCTACTTTTTCGCTTAACAATTTTTCGACAATAACCTGGATGTCATTGGCTTCGCCAGGACGGAAACCCAGGTGGATATGATGCACAACGCCTTGGCGGTCAATGATATAGGACGAAGGCATGGCTTTAACGGCAAAGTCTTTTGCGCATTGTTTGCTTTTATCTGCGACGATAGTGAAATTTGCCGGATATTTCGCGAGGAAGGCTTTAGCGTCGTCCAAATTTTCATCCAGATTTACGCCGACGATTTGCAAGCCCTGGTCTTTAAGCTGTTCATGCATTTTATTTAAAAACGGGAACGATTTTGCACAGGGGCCGCACCAGGAAGCCCAGAAATCGACATAGATAACCTTACCTTTATACTGGCTTAGGTCGGCATTTTGGTTTTCAGCTATCGAAGACAACGCGCAAGCGGGCATGTTGTTGCCGACATCGACGGCAAACAGATCTTGGCTTAAGAGAACCAACATCACGGTTAATATCCGATTTAAATATTTAGTCATTTACTATTACCTCGTTTATAGTTTATTGAATAATTTTTAAAGTTCTTGTCAGAGTTATTTATTTCCCTGTTTTTGCATGAGTTCTTCCAGCTTGAGGGTTGCGAATGTCCGTATGGCTTCATCGTCATCGTTTACCGCTTGCTGTAACAAGCCGACATCATCCGTAATACCATCCACCGCCATCATCCGCACATCGGCTGAGCTGTCTTGCATGGCTTCCTGGATTACCTCCTTGGCGTTCTCACTGTAATCATCACGATGCGTTAACGTTGAAACCGCTTGAGCTCTTACATTGGCGTCTTTATCGTGAACGGCTTCTTCTAACATCGCCTTGACTTTAGGGTCGTTCCGACGCGCATCGGCTAATAATGCGCCGATGGCATAAGCGCGTTCTTGGGGGTTTTTCGATTGCGCCATTTTAAGCAATTCGTCGCCCTGAACCGGCTTGGTTTCTGAATCGTCTTCGGAGGTCTGGTCAGTTCGGTTTAAACTCATGGAACCCTGGCCGGATGTTGTTTTACTGCAAAGGGCGGCGTTAGGTACGGCTTCCAGTTTAGAACCCAAAACCCACGCTTCGGCGATTTGACCGGCATCGGCATTTCCGGACTTTCCGCGGATATACCGCACTATTATGTCCGCTTTGCGGTCAAGCAAGCATTCCAAAACCGGTTTTATTGTATTCCCTACACAAGTCGCAGTGACCAAACCGTCGGGTAACACCGAATAATGGATAGGAATATGGGTTTTTAAGGTGAGTTCTTTTAATACTTGGAGTAAGGGCATTTGCCTTACTTCCAGTTGGAATTCGCTGCCTTTGGCGTCGGCTATAACAAATTCGGTGGATGCCGGCATCGGTTTGTCAGGAATAGGCTCTGCTAACGCCAAAGAATTAAAACCAAAGGCTAGCAATAATATCTTTGTCGCCGAAATGAATACCGATTGCCGGTAACATCCCGCACCCGACACTAAACAGTCCCATCGCTCCCCTTTTTGTTGGATATGCCTGTCGGTTAATTTCATGACGACCTTACATCAAACTAAAAAATTGCGGCGATACAAGTTTCCGCCGCAGAACCGGGGTACACTTATTAACTTCCTTGTCATGAGGAAACAGAGATAAAAATCATGGGAATACCTATGGTTAAATTATTAAAACGCCATGCTCCAGGTTGCCGACAAGGCACCGTCGCGATCTAGCTGATAGCCGTTGTAATCGGTATGGACCGGTTGCAGCCATTCCACGCTGACGCGGTTACCGGCCAAATCGCCGGTCGGTACCATAGCGCTTAAACCGAAACCGACATCCCAAAACCGGCCGCCGTAGTTTTGCGGGTAGTCTTGCGGGCCGAATTTTAAGATACTGCCGTATTGCTTCGTACCATCAGGCAGCTTTTCAAAAAATTGATTTTGCGAGTTCGGGAATTGTCCGCTGATCCTCCCTTGTACGGTATACACCCCGCGTACCGATGCAGAAAGCCAATCCGTAAGGCTGTAACTACCCCAAGCCGTTGCCTGGAATAAATCACCCAGGCGGTAGCCGGATTTATTATGGTCTTCCATCCGTACGATACCATTGGCTTGCGCGCCCCAGGACCAATCATCGATATGTCCGGTATAGGTCAAGCTCGGTTTAAAATCCCAGGTGCCGCTACCCAATTGCATACCGTAATCCTGAAAGCCGCCATTAACTGTATGGGCTCTACGGAATTGTATGTCGACATCACCGGTTGGAGCGCTTAAACCTGCGGTGGCATGTATATGATGAGTGCCGTTATCAAATAATTTAACCAGGGTATACATCCCTAAATCGCCAATGCCGCCGGTTTCATGGCTGTTTTGGCGATGATGATTGAAATGGCCCGCAAGATTGCCATCGCCGGTAGCGGTCGTTATATCTTTCGGTTGTAAGCCGTTTAACGCCAACATATCCATGTGCATATCGACAAATTGCGGCATTAGCATTAATGTCAGCCAGTCGGTAGGCGCATACATTAAGTCGAGCATATGCATACTCATGGTCATATTGCTCGGCCGTAAAAAGCAGGGATCGCCGCCGCAACCATCCGCGGAAACAATGCTGTCATTTGCTGTATTGCTTCCTTTCAACATTTCACCGCTTTGGCTATTCCACATATAACGATACCCCACCATAAAATCGCCTGCTTTGGGCAGCATGTGGTCGAACATTACGCCAGCGGGCGCATGTCCGCCGTGGCTATGATGCCCGTGACCGGCAGGGTCATGACTCGCGCCAGTGCCGCCAAGCGATAACGCTTCCAAATTGACTTTTAATGCTGCGTTTGCCACCCAATAGTCGAAATTTGCGTAAGCGCCTTCGCCACCACCGCCGAGCTTTACTCCAGGCGGTAGCATGGGGCCAATGACTGAAGGGTCAGCTACGGCTGCTGCCGGTGTAACTGATGGC
>JBGAWU010000241.1:0-4666 GCA_044227425.1 Methyloglobulus sp. | reverse complement strand
GGTACGGATAGGTTAATGGTCTCGAAATCCAGGTAATAGCGGGGATAACACAATTCAACCAATAATTTTCTGGCATTCGGGGAAAATTTGGGTACACCCGCCTGGCTGATGCGTTGTCTCCACTGTTCCTTTGCCCCATCATCTGTTTTCAATAACTTGTGTTTTCGAAACGTTGAATATCGCCAGACAGCAATACTGTTTTGCCGCGCAATACAGGCACTTGAGCCAGTAAAGCCCTTGCCACGAAACGGGCTTGGATAGGACGATAGTCTGCCGGAAGTATGGATCCAAGTCGTTGGCCCAACCAGATGCCGATTTTCTCACCAAACCGTCTTGGCTGATTCAACGATTCCCGATCCCCAACTATGACCGATGGACGCACAATAACCAGCGTGTCGGGCGCCAAAGCGGTCAGGGCGTCTTCCAGTTCCCCTTTGACCCGATTGTAGAAAACCGTTGATTGAGAATTCGCCATCATGGCGCTGACCAGCCCAATCCGCCGAGCACCGGCAGCCAAACCCGCTTGGGCAACGGCGAAATTTGCATCGAAATCTACCGCCCGGAAAGCGGTTTGGCTGCCTGCCTGTTTGATTGTAGTCCCTAACGCCAAATAAACTTCGTCAACGGGAGACAACGGTGGGATAGCGGAAAAATTTACCACCTGGACAGTCAGTTTGGGATGGCGGACCGAAAGTTCGCGCCTGCCAATAACATGCACTTCGGTGACTGAATCGTCATTCAGCGCCTCTTGCAGAATGTTGGAACCCACCAACCCTGAAGCACCTGCAATGAGAAGTCTACGATTATTCGACAGCGGATTTGATTGCGCTGATTTATTCATAGTTGCCTTGATTCGATTAAGCCTGCTTGCAGTTAATCCAGCAGTTCTTTTGGGATATTGCCGCCGTTTTGGGCGAGCTTTTGCAGTACGGTTTTGTGCAGCCACATATTCATTTGGGCGGAATCGCCCATTTTATCTGCAGGACAAGCCAGCTCGGTCGCCAATTCTTTGCGGGCGGTTAAACTGCTGTCCAGCCCCAGCAATTTCATCAAATCTACAATGGACGTTTTCCAGTTGAGTTTTTCGGCATGGGAAGCGGCTAAGCCTTCCAATTTCGAGACGACATCGACCGCACTGATAGGCGTGGCTGCCGGGGTTGAGGCTGCTGCGGACGGAGTTGCGGCAGGGGTTGTAACTTCAGCGGCTTCAGCGCTGCCAATACCGAGTTTTGCAAGAATGGAACTGAATATGCTCATGGTTAAACCTCAATGTGTTGTTATCTAAGTGGTTATTTCTACGCTTTTTACATCATTTAAGTTGGCTTGCGTAAAAATCATGAAACTTTACTTTAACAGCACCAAGGATTTAAATCACTATTTTTTAATAGGTTTTAATACATACCATAAGCCTAGCCGTTTAGTATCAGGTCGAACTGCTTAAAAAATGCGGCGATTTGCTGGCGTGGAATTACCTTAACAGGTTGCTCCAGACAATCCGTATCCAAACCGTTTTCAAGCAATGATTCCCCTTCCACATAAATGCTATCAACGGCATAAAGCGGCAAGGCTTTAAATATTGATGCGCTATCTTTCAAACCGGCAAGACCCGGGTTTTGGTGCTTTTTTATTTGAAAGACCGCTGTATCCAGCAAAAGCAGGCTTACGTCCTGGTCGAATGCGGCTGTGGTCATCACAATATCCAGCATTTCTTGCACATAAGTGCCGCTATGCGGCGGCTTTCTCAGGATAAATAAGACCTTTTTCACACACTTGAATCCGTTTAGCCAAAAACAATGACGCGGTCGGCTTCGACCAATGCTTCGACCCATTGGCCTAATCCACCAATGCGAAAGCCCGCCGCGAGATCGTCGTCAAGTTTATTGCGACGTTCTGCTTCGTCGGCATACAGCAACCCCCGGCGCTGGGCGGCGGAAATGCACACCACGAGATCGACCCCATGGCTTTCAGCTAATTCGCGCCAGCAAGAGGTCAGTTGGATTTCGTCGTCGGGCGGCGAATTATGCTTGAAAGCATGATAAATGCCTTCATGGTAGAAGAACACCCGGAATACCGAATGCCCTTGTGCTATTACGGCACGGCAGAATTGTAATGCACCATGGCCGGTATTCGAATGGCAAGGGCTGGCATTGACTTGGATCGCGTAACGCATTACTAGGTCGTGGGTCTGTTGCCTGACCGTTAAAATGAATGGATTGGCTACAGTAAAGGGATGTGGTAATCCGCAATAATAGCCTTTATTTCCTTCGATTTATTAACAATAATCCGGTCCAATACCGCTTTTCTTTCCTTATCTGTTTTCCTCACCCCCATTGAGATAGGGAAATCAAACTGCATGCCCGGCGTCGATTTCATCGGGATAACGGTATAACTGTTTTTGGGGCTTTGCGAGATGATATAGCCTGCCATCGGTCCCCAAATAATCACCATGTCGATTTTTTTCGCTTTCAGATCTTTTTCGATTTGCATGGCGGTGTTGTTACGATCGTCGCCCGACATGCTTTGATAAGGAATACCGTAATCCAGCAAGCCGCTTTTTTGCAGCCAAATCGTGCCTGGTCCTTGGTCGAACATAGCAATTTTGAGCTTTTCCTGACGTTCCAAAGATACATTGGTTAATTGCGCGGCATCCAGGGTAATATCATCCCAACCACGACCTTTTGCAATGAGCAACACATAGGTCGATTTATAGTAAGGAATTGTTGTCTCGGTAAGGTCGTAACCGGTAGGCAACCCCATCACCACGTCGCATTTGAAGTCCTTGCTGTCTACATCCTTATCATTGACAGGTGCCATCAGGGTGTTGCGGATAAACCCGATCCGTTGTGGAAACCAAGTATATTCAACGGTTTGCCCGAGCTCTTTAGCAATTAATTCGGCTATTTTATTTTCAAAGCCGTCTTTCTTTTTGGTGGAATAAGGTGGGTTAAGCGGGTCAGCGCAGACTTTGAATTTTTCTGCCGCAGATGCCGTTGCAGTCACACCAAGAAGGCTTAAGCCTGCCAGTAAACCGTTAATTAAGGGTAAAATCCTCATCAAATACTCCGTTTCGAACTCATCGATTTCTTAAATTTATTTTTACAGTTTACTTCATAACACTTTTCGGCAGGAACACAAAATCACGTCGATGTCGGAAATTCCAACGAAGATATTGGTACGAGGGGAGATTGTGGTTGTTAGAACCCGACTGAAAGCGAAAATACAACCGTGGCGTGAAGGAATTCAGGATCGTATTTCCAGGAGGTCACTTCAGATTCGGTCGCTTCGTAGGATTGCATATAACGCAAATCGGCGGCGATGAATTTATAGTAGGCCGTTAACCCCGCGTTCCAATACAAGTAATCGTATTCCAGTACTCTTTCAACTTGACTGTAACCCACGCCGGATGAGATTTGTAGATAATCCGTTATCGGATAACGGACAGTCGCTTCGTAATCGCCGGTAATCGCATTCTGGTTGTAATAATTATCGGAAATCCCGGCCCTCAAAGTAACCAAGTCGCGGTAATGGACAAACAGGTAAAATTCATTGTAGTCGGCCTCCCTTCCGAAAATTTTGCCGTCGTACATATAACGCGTCCACTGTACGTCCATACGCCAGTTTTTATCTATTCCGTAAGTAAAACCGAAGTAAGGTGCGAATTCAACTTTTGACGAGTCTTTAAAATTACGGTCGCCGAAGTTAACATTCGATGCCGATGCCCCCATGTAAATTCCTGACTCGTGCTGGTAGTCGAAATTACCCTGTATGGCTACGTCATCGTTGCTCTTGCTATAGCCTCGGCCAATGTAATTGGTTGTGCCGGTCAAGGTTCCGTGTAATTCGGCAAAACTCGGCTGATTGCCGACAACAATCGACAAACCGATCAAAGTCTGGAAAAAAATAATCCTCTTTGGGATTTCCATAATGCTATCGAGGCACTAAATAAAATATTCAACAATGAACAATTAACGGACAAAAGTAAAGTAAAAAATTTGATAAATGAGAATTGGTTACTTGAATCCAACTGGTATGAGTTTTAACAATACCTGTTGAAAGACTGAAATCTGCCGCTAGAAATACGCTTCGGCTTAAACAAAGTCGGCAACTCAAGTGCTTTGATATAGCTGGAGATGCCCGATTCAGAGAGCTACCGTTTAAAAATGTGCAGCTTAAAGAAGTTCAAGGTTTGCAATCAGGACGAATTGTAAAACCGGAATTATCCTGCCGAAGAATTGATTCAAATCAAGACGCTTGTTAAGCATATAGGTTAGATTAACATCCGTGCAACATAGTAACAAAAAGCGAACGAATTTATGACGGTGATATGAAAACCGGTATTATCGTTCGGTATAATCGATAACAATAATTAACTTTAGGATTGCGGATCATGAAAAACATCGTGTTTTTAGTTTTACTCTGTAGCTCGTTCACAGCGCTGGCAGGTTCAAGGACAGGCCATCATGGCGACTGGCTGGTTAAATGCCATGTGCCTAAATTTATTCAAGAAAAACCTGTAGAGGATTCGACTGTACCGGTATTTCAAGATTTCGAGTTTACGGCTTCCGACAACACCGACGCCGCAACATTAAAAGTATGGGTCAATAATAAACCGCTCAAAGTTAAAATCGACCCGAAACCGAGTGGTTATTACCGCGTCTCAGGAACG
>JBGAWU010000240.1:0-4679 GCA_044227425.1 Methyloglobulus sp. | reverse complement strand
TTACATTGTTTCCCTGGATGCCGGACGTATCAACACTCGCGAGTTCGGTAACGCCGACGGCAGCGCTGTTTTTGCTGAGACCAAAAAACAACACTATTACATACAAAGCAATAAATTTAACTGCACTATCTGCTTTAATATTCATACTAGCCTCCAAAATAAATTAGTTTTTGTAATTTTCTATTTGGTTTTAAGAAAGTCATGAACAGACTGATTCCATATCATACCCAAGGGTACGAATGGTTCGACAAAACCAGCGCGAATGGCAGTGGTTGATTCCGGGCTAGTATTGCCGAAAGAATTAATCAGAGACTCCTTAAGTAACTACCCAAAGCTATTCCGGGCAAAAATATTATTTTTAACCATGCTTTTTAGTTAGCTACGCCGGAAAACAAAGCAATATAGATGCCAAAAATAAATTAATATATAATTCAATCTGTTATTATTTTTATAAGGTCAAAATCCATACCGATATTGCAATGTCGTGCAAAAAAAATCTGCAATAATTGTATGGGTCGTCAAGCCGCGATTGACTTTCTAATCCTGTCCTGAGCTATAAAACTGCTTTGTCCGCAAAGAATGTTAAAATCTGCATTTCATCATCTAATAAACTATTTGGAAAATAATAGGTTTACCGCTAGAGTTAAAGTATTTTTATAGATTAAGAGTATGAGGGCGCATAAAAACGCTACCCGAGCAGCCTGGGCGATGGTGCTTGGCGATGCTTGAAGGAAGTTTTGCCGAAAACACGTCGAGGCCGACGCCGCCAGCTGAGTTTGCGGCGGGTGGTTGACGCCATTTTCTATATACTGAAAAGGCTGCCAATGGCGGCAGTTGCCGCACGACTTCCCGAAGTGGACGGCAGTTTATTACTATTTTTACCGCTGGACTTTGGACGGAGTGTGGGCAAAAATCCATGACACCTTATGATCTAGACTGCGCCGACGTCGAGGTCGTCACAAGCATCCGACGGCGGGTTGCCTAGACAGCCAAAGCGTCAAGGGGACTTCGACGCCAGGTCGCCGGAGCTACGGTGCGGGGAAAAAAATCAACAGGCGCAAGCTGCATATCTTGGTTGACACGTTAGGCCTGTTGTTGGTAGTGCTGGTGACGACTGCCGACGTGCAAGACAGGGACGGAGCGCGGCGGTTGCTGGCGGCGTTGCCTGGCAGTTGCAAGAAGCTCCGCAAGGCCTGTGTGGACGGCGGTTACGCCGGGCAATTGCTCGACTGGGTGGCGAGTCGGTTCAAATTTTGTTTGGCGGTCGTTTTGAGACCAAAAGAATGTCGCCAGTTCACATTGTTGCCACGCCGTTGGGTGGTTGAGCGAACTTTCGCTTGGCTAAACTTGAACCGACGACTCAGCAAAAGTTACGAACGGCGCACCCGAACAGACGAGACTGGGTTTATGTCGCAATGACCCACATCATGGTGCGCCGCTTGGCATGAGAATCGAATTTCCAAACAGCTTCTTACACCTTCGGCGTACGGTTTTGCATGTTTATTTACAGTATTCCCCGGAATACTGTAAACAACGCTAGAAATTCTTACCCACAAGGTTAGTTGCAATATTACTGTATAAACCGCGTCAACGGTTGGCTGCCATTACCTCCTACCGCTTTAATTTCTACGAAGGTATCCTTGGCATTACCCGGTTTTGTAGCTTCATCGTCCGTTGCCAGCTTATGGCCGTTGGGGATAAACAATTGCGGATGGTCGAACGGGGCTTTTTGGTAACGCACCCGTTCATCTGTCAGGGTCAATAAGAAGGCTTCCAAGTCAGCTTTTTCTTCGTCACTGTTCATCAGGATGTTGAGCGGAGCGATTTCAGAGCCATCCAATTGTTCCAGTTTGGCGAAATCGCCGCCCCGGCTGTAAAAATCCAGCACACCCCGTAAGGTTAAGGTTCCGCCATTATGGAAATACGGCGCGGTCAACTCCACATTACGTAAACCCGGCACTTTCATGAAACCATCCGCCACTACCGGGCAAGGTAGGTTGTTGGCACAATTCGGGCTTGTAGTACGCCGGATATTAGCCAACGGATTGCCGAACGGGTCGGTTCCGCCAATACCTACATCGTCGGTTGACGGTCTTACGCCGATATTGTTAAAGCCTCTATCCAAGGCTTGTTCTTCCCGTATCCTGATCGGGCTGGCACTCACGCGAGTGACGGATGCGCCCGTCAGTTCCGCGCCTTCATGGCAATTAATGCAACGTCCGCGTGCTTGGCTACGGAACAGGTCAACGCCCCGGATAGCCGCATCGTTAATGGCAGCAGTATCACCCATCATAAAGTGGTCATAAGGCGTATCGTCGGCAACTAAAGTGGCTTCATACAGTTGGATGGCAAGCCCAAAGTAAAGCGAGAAGTTGTATTCCATTAAACTATAGTCGCTATCTTTGCGATCATGGCGGTCCACAACCAGAACCGGTTGACCTTTGATTGCCCGTATCAGTTTCGGCGAATCCCACCATTGGGGTTGAAACGCGGCTTTCACCATATCGGCATATGACCGTACCGTTAAACCTTTTTGCGGCCAGCGGCTAAAACCACCCAAGACACTGTCGCCGCTATGCACTTGCTGCAAAGCCAAAGGTTTCATGCTGAGTAGTTTACGACCAATATCCGGAAATTGCCGACCTGACGCGCTCATTTCGCGGTCGCTCAGGGGTGGTGCTACTGCTTGTGAAGCTAAGCTGGCGTTATTCAAGCTAATTTTTACCGGTTCAATTTGTGTTGGTGAAATTGCTTGGTAAATATGGGCATCGGGATCGCGGTTGCCCCAGTTGTTGACACCGTTGAAATCGTTTTGGGCGCGGCCATCGAAGAAATTGCGGAAATTAAAGGCCGCATTAATCACGCTTGGAGTGTTCCGGTTTGCGGTGCGGCGCAGATTTCTGTTGCCGGATAAAAATCCATCCGTATCCGGTTTGAATGCCACTTTATCTTTATTTTCCCCTGGTTTTGTTTTTATAAAATCAGCAGCAAAGACACCTTGGGAAGAAACAATATCGTTCGAGTCAAAGACGGGGGTGGACGAACGGTCAAGCAAATCGCTTAATTGCCGGAACGGAAAATCATCTGTCGTTAATTGGCGGTTCGGGCCGAAATCAAAACTAATATCTGGATCGGTTGTGCCATCGGCATGAACCCGGTTGGTATCCGGATTGATTTGGTTCAAAGAACGGCTATCGGCGCCAGCGTTAAAATGACAGCTTGCACAGGCGGTAACGCCGTCGCTACCGATGCGTATCTCCCAGAATAGTGCTTTCCCTAAGGCAATCGCATTCTGCTTATTAACGACAAAATCGGTCAGGTTGCTAGGCTCGGGAACGCTAATTGTCTTCAGGGACGGCGGTCGGGCGGGATCGGCGGCCTGTGCGGTCGATATCACTAGCACCGTGAATAACGCAATTAAACAGGCGTGTTGGATGAAGCGGAACATAGGTATCCTTATGGCATTTAAAAAATGCTTTTTGGTAAAAAATGAAATATTCGGGAACAAACCTTTTGAGAGTATCGCCTTAAACTGCCGTACTAGCGCCGAAGCGCTAATACAGCCTATTTGCGGGCAATAATTAACGTTTGATCGCGTTGGTTATGCCAATCACGCCATAATTGTTGGACCAACGTCCCACAAAGGATTTTTTGTCTTTATGTAGCTGGATTTGAAACTTTGATACGACTGGTGCGGGTGCAAAATCCATGTCGAAATCGACTGAGCAATCAGGGTTGACGGCAACTTCGCCTTGGAACGGGCCTTTAAAACCGACGCTGAAATCGCATTCGCCTTGTGCCAGACCATTGGCGACCTTAAATTTACAGATGCCGGTATGTGGATTGACCAATACTGCTCCTTGATAAGAAACCCATCGGCCGTTCATATCATTAATGGTACAGGGTTTTTCTGTTTCCGCCTTGGCATGGGTAGCCAACGTTAAAGCCAAGATGGGCAGGATGAAAATGTAAAAAGATTTCATAAGTGATTGGTCGCCTATTGCTAATAGTTTGGTGATCTCGTCCTTGAGAATGAATCCATCAGTGATCGTTCTTGGGTTTTTTTAGTCTCTTGTTTTCATCTCAACACGGTAGCCATGCCTGCCTGTGTAGGCATAACATACAGGATCGGCAGGGTCGCAATTTCCAGCCGGATAAGTACCTAAAACTTTTGGGCTGCCGCCGATAGCGATACTGTATTGCCCTGCATCCAGTTCAATTGCGTAAACAACCTTATCCCTGCCTTTGACATTCGGCTGGTTCCCAATATATTTCACGGTAGTCCAGTCAGTGTCGCCGGCTGTGTTATAGCGGTGATCTTCGCAGCTGGTGTTATCCCAACCGGAATAAATTGAAAGCGCAGGCACGAGTTTATTTCGTGCGGTGGCAATGGTCGTGCTTCCAGGAATGGTTACACCTTCTTGACGGTCAATCTCGATAAAAAGTTTGGTGTGTTCCATTAATTCCAAGGCCACCCAGTTAGAAGTGTGCGTCCAACCGGTAAAAGGCGGCTCATAAGCTGGAGGCGGCTCGTTATAACTTTTCGCGCCGACGCTGTTAACGAAGCTTACATCGTCGTGCTTGCCCATTTTTACCGTCCATTCGTAGCTAATGCCGCCATCGTTCCCGGTGGGTGCATCATTAATTGCGCAATCAGGGTAAGTTAGGCCAGCTGGTAC
>JBGAWU010000023.1:0-12997 GCA_044227425.1 Methyloglobulus sp. | reverse complement strand
CAGGGATAGCGGCGAAATTGCCGCCCTAGCCAGCGCAAGGGAAGAAACCGCCTCTGGTTTCAACCGGGCGTTGGATGCGTTAAGGCCGATAGGTTCCTTGATAAAACCTGTCGTGTATCTGACGGCCTTGCAATACCCTCATAAATACACGATTTCCACACGGGTGAACGATTCCGGCATTACCGTAAACCTGCCGAACGGAACCACCTGGACACCTAAAAATTATGATCATCGCGAACACGGCAGCGTGACATTGCTCACGGCCTTGGCTAAATCCTACAATCTGGCGACTGTCAGGATCGGACTCGATGTCGGGGTAGCAAGGACAGCCAAAACCTTAAAAGAAATGGGTATAACCAGGGACGTCGATATGTTCCCCTCGCTGCTGTTGGGCGCAACGGAACTTACACCCATTGAAGTCACCCAGCTTTACCAAACCCTGGCGGGCGACGGCTTCCTGACGCCTTTACGCGGGATTCGGGCGGTCGTAGCAGAAGGCGGCAAACAGTTGCAAAGCTATCCTTTCATCGTAAAACAGGCGGTTGATCCTTCCGCCACCTACCTCGTCAATACCATGTTACAGGAAGTCATGCACCAAGGGACGGGACATTCGGCTTACGATAATTTTCCGAAAGATTACGGCTTAGTTGGCAAAACCGGCACCACAAACGACGCCAAGGACAGTTGGTTTGCAGGCTACACCGGCGACTACCTTTCAGTAGTTTGGCTCGGGCGGGACGACAACAAACCCATCGGTTTAACCGGTTCGACAGGTGCATTGCCGCTGTGGGTTGCATTAATGCAACAGATTTCAAAGCAACCGGTCATCCTTAACCCCCCTGAAAACATTACAACCGCATGGATTGACCCGACAAACGGGTTGCTAGCCAATAAAGCCTGTAGAAGGGCGAAAGAATTCCCTTATCTGACGGGTTCGGCCCCGTCTACTTATTCCCCATGCGGACAGGACGTTATCGAACAGGATAAATCCTGGTTTGAAGAGTTATTTACCGAATAAATTTTCTACAAGCGAGCTCATTATGAAATACAACTTTACCGTTTTAGGCGTGATCGGACTTTGTTTGTTATTGATAAACAATCCTGCCCATGCAAAATCGAATACAAGCAATACATCGAAAAATGAACCGATTATTCAACTCAATGTTTTTTTAAAAGTCACGAAATCGTTATCCGCCGACTTCAAACAGGTGCTTATAAATGAAGCCGGCAACCCGACCCAAACCAGTTACGGCGAGTTCTACCTGCAACGTCCTGGCAAGTTCCGCTGGAATTATCTAAGGCCATTTCAACAACAGATCGTGTCTAATACTGGTAAAGTGTGGTTTTATGATACCGACCTTGAACAAGTCACCGTAAAAAAAATCGACGAATCCCTTGGTACGACCCCGGCTTTATTGCTTAGCGGCACTGTTGCGCTGGAAGACAATTACTCCATGGAAAACCAGGGATCCGACGGCGACATGCAATGGATCAAACTGCTACCTAAAAGCCAGGAAAGCAGTTTTAAGTATGTCTTGATCGGCTTGTCGAAAGGCACGTTGGCTGGCATGGAATTAAGCGATAATTTCGGCCAACTTACCCGGATTTATTTTTCTAACGTCATTGTTAATGCACCGTTGAAGCAAACGCTCTTTGAATTCCAGGCGCCTAAAGGCGCAGATGTTTTTTCGGACGATTAAATTCTAACTAGATTGAAGTAAAGCAGTTGACCTTGTTGATGCAAGACGGCCTGATAAAACCGCTAGCCGACCGGATGCGGCCAACGCGGATAGAGGAGTATGTCGGCCAAGCGCATATTTTAAAGCCGGGTAAACCGCTGTACGAAGCCATCCAATCCGGGCGGCTCCATTCCATGATCTTCTGGGGGCCGCCCGGCACTGGAAAAACCACCCTCGCCCGCCTTATCGCCCACCAATCCGATGCCGAATTTATTTCCCTATCTGCCGTGCTTTCGGGTGTTAAGGAGATTAGGGAAGCAGTCGTCCACGCCAAGAACACGCGTTTGGCGCAAAATCGCCCATCAATAAATCACAGCAGGATGCGTTTTTGCCGCATGTGGAAGACGGCACGTTCTACTTTATTGGCGCAACCACTGAAAACCCTTCGTTTGCCCTCAATAATGCTTTGCTGTCGCGAGCCCGCGTATATGTCTTAAACGCGCTCACCTCCGATGATTTGCGACAAGTGCTGGAACAGGCATTGAATGACAAGACCAAAGGTTTAGGTGCGCAAGGAATCGAGATAACCGAATCCGTCAGACAACAATTCGCCCTGGCAGCCGACGGTGACGCCAGACGCTTGTTAAATCTTTTGGAAATCGCCGCCGAACTGGCCTCCGCGCAAAACAACCCGGAAATCACCCAGGCTATCGCCGAAGAAGTGCTTTCCGGCGGCGTCCGGCGCTTCGACAAGCAAGGCGAGGAATTCTATAACCAAATTTCCGCACTCCATAAATCGGTACGCGGCAGTTCCCCCGATGTGGCGCTGTATTGGCTGTGCCGGATGATCGATGCCGGTTGCGATTTAACTTATCTCGCCAGACGGATCGTCAGGATGGCATCGGAAGACATCGGCAATGCCGATCCACGGGGCTTAGAGATTGCCATCAATGCCTGGGAAGCACAGGAACGGCTCGGCAGCCCGGAAGGCGAACTCAGTTTGGCGCAAGCTGTCGTCTACCTTGCCTGTGCGCCCAAAAGTAACGCCGTGTATAAGGCATATCACGCCGCCATGCACGACGCCAAACAATACGGCAGTTTGCCTGTGCCAGTACATTTGCGGAATGCGCCGACAACTTTGATGAAATCGTTGGACTATGGCAAAGCCTACCGCTACACCCACGACGAACCGGAAGCTTATGCAGCGGGGGAAAATTATTTTCCGGATGGTATAGCGGGAAGCTGTTATTACCATCCGGTCAATCGAGGTTTGGAACTTAAGATCGATGAGAAATTGAAACATCTGCGGGAGCTCGATAAAAAAGCAGGGAAATAATGTTCGAAAAGTAACACAATATATCGCCTGTATTACTATCTATCGAAATAGGGCCCTGAGCCGGGACAACTATCGATAACATCCATAAACCTGTTCTATTCACTGATTTGCACATGACGATGGGTAAAAGATTTAGCCTTATTTTTTTAGCTTTATCAGTTGCGGCAGCAAATGTCTTTGCAGAAAATGAAACAAAGACGGACGATCTGGTTTCCCAAATCCAATCATTGCAAAACCAAACCCACATCCAGATTACCGGCCTGGAAAAAATCCAGAATGCAGAAAAAGTCTTGACCAGCGGCACGGTAGAACAGCAAATCCAGCAGCTTTTTGCTTCCTACAATCATATCGTTTCCCGAAATACCAAAGGCAAAATCGAACGTATCGTTATCATCAGTAAAAAACAAAAATCGAAAGATAGCCGCATCGTATTGCCGACCAGCCGGCAAGGTAATCACTTCATCATATCAGTCAGCCTTTCCGGTGACGGCAGGCTTTGGGAAACCTTGGATATGGTAATCGACACCGGCGCGGATATTGTGGTCTTGCCGGAATCCATGATAGCCCAACTCGGTCTCGCGGATAGCACGTTCGCTAGCGGGAAAATGCAGACCGCCAACGGCACAGTCGATGCCAAAATAGGCCAATTGAAGGAAATCAGGATTGCCGGGGAAACCGTTGAAAACGTGGAAGCCGCTTTTGTCGCTGACCAGCAATTGGGTGAAAACCGCTTATTAGGCATGAGTGTTTTGGGGCGTTTCCAGTTAACCATCGACGACAAAAACCAATTGGTTACATTGATAAAAAAACCGGTGGACTAGATAAAATTCTAACCCTTTACGGGCTTAACCGTATCGGTTTGTGGTGTATTGTTCTGGAGGTTTTACAGTCATGCCTTTTAAGGGGTTGGCTATTCGGCAGTGGTAGCAATCGCGCGTTTGTTGTATGATTAAAACAGACTGTCATAAACAGCTGAATAAGTGGTTTGATTGTTAACTTTCAGTTAAGAAATCGATGCCAAAATCATCAATCTGTATACTATATTCTTCCCACTAACTTTTGTCTGATCATACTCTTCAATACTATGCGTAAATTGAAACTGGTTTTCCTTATTATACTGAGCCTGTCTCTCATTACTTCCGTTACCGGATGTGCCGGCGGCAAAACTCACGAAAGTACGGGCGAATATCTTGACGATACCGTCCTAACCCAGAAAGTAAAATTATCGATCTTGGGCGACCCTAAATTAAAATTCTTCGCCATCAGCGTTGAAACCTTTAAAGGCGTGGTGCAATTAAGCGGCTTTGTAAATTCCAGCGAAGCGGCTACCCGTGCCGCCGATTTGGCGCGAAGGGTCAAGGGCGTCAAACAAGTCAACAATAGTTTGATTGTAAAATAACGGACACTTCTCATTTGCCTTCGGTTTCAATTATCCAAACTTGACAACCGCAGTGCAGCACGGACACCATCAAAAGCCCGGAAATTTCTAAATAGGCTTAAGTTTATCGGGTAAACATAAATCGGTATATCATGTTTACCCATAAAAACGGCAATCCTATACTCGGCACCGTTCATCCTCCCGATATCAAGTTCACGAAATTGGTGTATAGTTTCTTATTTAAGAGGACTGTTTCGGCTAATGTTTAACGTCGTTGAATTAAAAATAAGTTCAATTTACGATAGCCAATAAATTCAATCACTTAATTTTAATACCGGGAGCAATAATGGACACTAAACAAATTGTCATTGTTCAAGGACACCCTGATCCTAAGGGGAATCATTTTTGCCACGCTTTGGCCCACGCTTATGTTACTGGGGCGCAAACTTCAGGACACAATATCAGGGTTATCGACATCGCCCAACTCGATTTCCCTATGTTACGCACACAGGCTGAGTTTTCCCAAGGTGAAATTCCAGAATCGATAAAACAAGCCCAGGAAATCTTTGAATCGGCTCAACATCTCGTTATCTTCTACCCATTATGGCTTGGTACTATGCCGGCTTATCTCAAAGCTTTTTTAGAGCAGGTGAGCAGGCCGAGCACTGTCCCAAGCAACACTCCTAGCGAGAAACCCTGGAAAAGGCTGGTCAATATAAAAACCGCGCATATTGTCATTACCATGGGAATGTCCGAGATCATTTACCGTACCTATTTCCCTGCGCAGGGCATGAAAACCCTGGAAGGAAATATCCTGGTATTTAGCGGGATCGATGCTATCCAGGAAACCGTCATCGGTAGTGTTGAATCGATCGATGATAAAGAAAGAAAGCACTGGCTTGAAAAAATGGAACTGACGGGACACGCAGGCTTATAACCCCAAACCCTATAGTTAGCTCCTGAGCATTAATCCGGCAACCATAGGGAGAATGATTACTCCTCTCGACTTTGCTTGACTAATTGGAATCGAAATGCGGACTTATCACCGCCCTTATCTCCGCTTCCTGAGCCATCACGTTTTCACACAAACGAAATTGCCCGATCGCACGATTTAAGTTGTCGTCTATGTCAGTCACTTTGAAATAACGGTTACCGTCCAGATAATCCGTGTAAAACCGAAGACCCAGTTCAAACGGTAACAAGCGGATAGCGGGATAAAGCAGTTCAAAATCGCTTTTCGTAAAAGCGGCGCCCATTTCATTTAAATAAGCCTTGAGCAAGGTGCTACAAACAGTCAGGTCGAATTCGCCATTAACTGCCAGACATGAAGATCGGATACAGTCGCCAATATCGTAATGGATCAATCCCGGTTTGACCGTATCCAGGTCGACGACACTGATAATACGCCCGCTGTCTTTATCGAACAGGAAGTTGTTTAGTTTAGGATCGCCGTGAATCGTCCTAACCGTCAATAGTCCTTTTTCCTTTGCTGATTCAAGGTCGTTTACCCTATTCCCAAAACCCGCTATAACCGATTGACAGTAAAAATCTTTTTTTACTGTCGATTGCTGTTCAATTTGCCGGTATTGCGCCATATAGTTTGGCGCAATATGGAAACCCGGCAAGGTGTCGTATAAGCTTGTGGAATCCAGGTTTCTTGTGATGCGATGGAATTGGCCCAGCGCCAACCCGACCTGTTCAGCCTGCGATAGATGGCTGATTGTTTCGAGGCTTTCTGAATTTTCGATATAAGTCAGCGCCCGCCAATACTCGCCTTGGTCGTCGAGCGTGCAAAATTGTCCCGATACCGTCGGTATTAATTTGGGAATTTTCAGCATTATCCCGTCGGTTTCTGCTTGCTCGACGGGTAGGTTAAACACCTCAAGGTTAGCCATAATCAGCTCAGGACGAGGGAAAACACGGCTGTTTATCTTCTGGAGCACAAAACGGTTTTCAGCCGTAGTGGCCAGATAGGTATCATTGATATGGCCGTTACCCAAGGCTTCCATGTTATCTACCGAGGTAGAAAACCGGAAGGCAATTTCTAATGGCGCCATTGTCAATGATGTAAATGCGCAGCCAACCACCGTGCGGCAACTTCTTCGGCTATTCCTTTTCGCCGGGCGTAGTCCTGCAGCTGGTCCCTGTCAATCTTGCCGACGTTGAAATATTGCGATTCGGGATGCGAAAAATACCAGCCGCTAACTGCCGACGCCGGATACATCGCATAACTTTCGGTCAACTTAATCCCGGTGTTTTCGGTCACGTTAAGCAACTCAAACAACTTGGCTTTTTCAGTATGGTCTGGACAAGCCGGATAACCTGGCGCCGGCCTTATGCCTTGATAATTTTCTTTGATCAACTGGCCATTATCGAGCATTTCATCCTCTGCATACCCCCAATAGTCTTTTCTGACCATTTGATGTGTATATTCCGCGAACGCTTCTGCCAAACGATCGGCAAGGGCTTTCAGCATGATGGCGCTATAATCGTCATGATCGTGTTCGAATTCGGCAAGCTTTTTTTCAATGCCGATGCCGGTAGTCACGGCGAATGCCCCGATATAATCCGGCTTTCCCGAATCAATAGGCGCTATGAAATCAGACAAACAATAATTCGGCCGACCTGGCGCTTTCATATTCTGCTGTCGTAAATGATGCAAAACTTCCCGTTGCTGATTGCGCGTTTCGTCAGTGTATAAAATGACATCATCACCCAAACTCGCGGCCGGGAAAAAACCGACGGTTGCTTTAGCGTCCAACCATTTTTCTTCGACGAGTGCTTTGAGCATTCGATTAGCGTCATCGAATAACTTGCGCGCTTCTACACCGACAACCTTATCGCTCAAGATACCGGGATAACTTCCGGCCATTTCCCACGTCTGAAAAAACGGCGTCCAGTCAATGTACTCGACTAAGGTAGCCAGAGCTATATCATCGAATACTTTGACCCCGAGAAACTTCGGTTTAACCGGCTCGTAACGTCCCCAGTTGAATTTGTTCTGGCGGGCGGCTTCCAGCGAATGCTGTTTGGTTTGTGCTTCCCGGCCTTTATGGCGTTCCCGGACTTCCGCGTATTCTTCGCGGACATTATCGATAAAATCACCTTTAAGTTCCGCGCTCAACAAATTGCTGGTAACACCCACGCTTCTGGAAGCATCGGTTACATAAACCGTAGCACCTTCATAATGCGGTTCGATTTTGACGGCCGTATGCGCACGCGATGTGGTCGCGCCGCCAATCAACAACGGCATGGTAAATCCTTGTCGTTGCATTTCCTTGGCAATATGCACCATTTCGTCGAGTGAGGGTGTAATCAAGCCGCTTAAGCCAATGGCATCCACATTTTCCAAACGCGCCGTTTGTAAAATTTTTTCCGCAGGGACCATAACGCCCAAATCGATGACATCGTAGTTGTTGCATTGCAATACAACACCGACGATATTCTTTCCTATATCATGGACATCGCCTTTTACGGTCGCCAACAGGATTTTACCGTTGGTTTGCCGGTCTTCCACCGACTTATCGGCTTCCATGAAGGGCATTAAATAGGCGACGGCCTTTTTCATTACCCTTGCCGATTTCACGACCTGTGGCAAAAACATCTTGCCCGCACCGAAAAGGTCGCCGACGACATTCATGCCATCCATCAATGCGCCTTCGATCACATGCAGCGGGCGTTCGGCTTGCAACCTGGCTTGTTCGGTATCTTCATCGATATAATCGGTAATCCCTTTAACCAGAGCGTGTTCCAGACGTTTATTAACAGGCCATGTACGCCATTCCAGTTCTTCCTGCTTCGTTTCGCCGCCGCCTTCGCCTTTGTATTTTTCGACAATTTCCAAAAGCTTCTCGGTGCCGCTGCCGTCATGAAGGTTTAATACCACCTCTTCGACGGCGTTCCGTAAATCGAGCGGTATATCTTCATAAATCGCCAACTGACCGACATTGACAATACCCATCGACATTCCGGCCTTGATCGCATGGTACAAAAACACGGCGTGGATAGCTTCGCGTACCGGGTTGTTACCGCGGAAGGAAAACGACACGTTGGACACGCCACCCGACACCAACGCATAGGGCAAAGTTTGCTTAATCTCGCGGGTTGCCTCGATAAAATCGACACCGTAATTATTATGCTCGTCAATCCCGGTGGCTATTGCGAAAATATTAGGATCGAAAATAATGTCTTCAGGTGGAAAACCGACCTGTTCAGTCAAAATTTTATAAGCCCGCTGGCAAATCTCCACTTTTCGGGTCTTGGTGTCTGCTTGACCGACTTCATCGAAGGCCATGACGATAACCGCCGCGCCGTAACGCCGCACCAGCTTGGCCTGCTCAATAAATTTGGCTTCGCCTTCTTTTAACGAGATGGAGTTCACAATGCCTTTGCCCTGAATGCACTTCAGCCCGGCTTCCAAAATGTCCCATTTCGATGAATCGAGCATGATCGGCACTTTGGCGATATCAGGTTCGGACGCGATCAACAACAGAAAACGCACCATTGCTTCTTTCGATTCCAACATGCCTTCATCCATGTTGATATCAATGATTTGTGCGCCGTTTTCGACCTGTTGTCTCGCCACCTCCAGCGCCGACTCGTAATCGCCTTGAATTATCAAACGTTTAAATGCCGCTGAGCCGGTAACATTGGTCCGTTCGCCGACATTGACAAAAAGTGAATCGGGACCGATTGCCATCGGCTCTAGTCCCGATAAGCGGCATTGCTTTGGAATCTCAGGAATAATACGTGGTGGATAATGCCGTACAGCCTCGGAAATCGCCTTTATTGTGGCGGGAGACGTGCCGCAACATCCACCGATAATGTTCAGATAACCGTTTTTTGCCCAATCGGCCAGTTCCGCTGCCATCATTTCGGGCGTTTCGTCGTATTCGCCAAATTCGTTCGGCAATCCGGCATTCGGATGCGCGGAAACGTGGGTATCGGCGATAGACGATAATTCGGCAATATATTGACGCAATTCTGTCGCGCCTAATGCACAATTAAATCCGAAGGAAATCGGTTTGACATGTTTGAGTGCATTCCAAAATGCGCCTACGGTTTGCCCGGATAAAGTCCGTCCTGAGGCGTCGGTAATTGTGCCCGAAATCATCACAGGCAAACTAAGCCGCATTTCTTCAAAACAGTGCTCGACTGCGAAAATAGCGGCTTTCGCATTCAGCGTATCAAATATCGTTTCAATCAGGATGATATCCGCGCCGCCTTCGATTAAGCCTTTAGTTGCCTCACAATAAGTTTCGACCAATTCATCGAAAAAAATATTGCGGAAACCGGGATCGTTGACGTCCGGTGACATGGAAGCCGTACGCGCCGTGGGGCCGAGGACGCCTGCAACGAAACGGGGCTTTTCTGACGTCTTTTGGGTGAACTCCTCGGCGACTTGTTTTGCTATACGCGCCGACTCGTAATTTAATTCATAAACCAAGGCTTCCATGCCGTAATCGGCCATCGAAACGCTGGTGGAGTTAAAGGTATTGGTCTCGACAATATCCGACCCTGCTTCGTAGTAGGCGCTGTGAATGGCTTTGATAATATCGGGCTGCGTCAAGGACAATAAATCGTTGTTGCCTTTGAGGTCAACCTGCCAATCGGCGAAGCGCGCGCCACGATAATCTTTTTCCTCGAGCTTATACCCTTGGATCATGGTGCCCATCGCACCGTCAAGAAAAAGGATTCTTTCGGATAAAATTTGTTTCAGCAGATCCGATTTTTGCATTTTATTATTTTGAATAGTTCGCGCTTATTATTGCTTTATAAACAATTAAACATGTCAAAACCATCTATTAGCCAGACGATCAAAAGCATTTTAGCAGCATTTATTGGAGTACAGACCTCGCAAAACAGAAAAATCGATTTTGAACAAGGCTCGCCAGCTACTTATATTGTTGCAGGATTGATTTTTACCGTGTTGTTCATCGCCGTTATTGTGTTTATTGTTTCCAAGGTATTAGGCGGTTGATCCTACGCAACAGCCACGCCAACCAGACTGTTGAAACTTTGGGCTTGGATTCAAGCAAGTAAGGGTTATACCCACAAATAAAAAAGCCCAAGACAGGCTTGGGCTTTGTTTAAATTGGAAAACAACTTATTGCTCTGGGTTTTTAAAGCTGTCTTTAATGCTTATAAACATTGTACCAATGCCGCTGAACAAATTATCTTTGCTAATGGATTCTTTCAATATGAATTTTGTGCGGGTAAGAGCAACCAATAAAAAACCGGCTAACGGCGGGAAAACCTCAAAGAAAACCGACATAAAGATACCCTTGCCGCCTTGGAATCCGCCCATATTTTTTCTATCGCCAATACTCATTAAATCGCGCTCATAACCTTCGCCGCCCTGTGCCGCGCGCATTGATTCAACTAGGTAGTTGGCCGCTCCGATCAATATGAATTGCGACGCCATATAAACCACGCCACAAATAATAACCCACATCATTACGTTACTTACATTTGCCTTTGTTATCGTCTGATAAACCCAAATCAGAGTAAGAACACCAATAATTCCACCAATCATTTTTGCACCCTTTGTTTTATATTTTTGTTAAAAAAAAGTAAAGAAACGGACACTTTAAGATCATATCCGATCCGGTTTTCTCAACTACCTTGCAGTTTTCGAATTTTTCACGTCCCGGCGAGACCTGTTTTTTTATTATACCGTCTTCAACGCTGTATTTAATGGGAATGTGCATTTCATTGGTCCGCCCGTTCGAATCGGTTGCTATCGTCTGGAGAACACCGCCCGGAAGGAATTCCCATTCCACTATAACCTTTTTTTTCTCACCGTCCAGTTTGGCTGCTTCGGCTGTGACCTTCCACTTTCCCAAAATCTCAGATTCATCTTTCAATGCGACATCAGCGTTTGCTGAAAGCGCAAAAAAAACTGCCGATAACGACAAAACTCCCAAGTATTTCTTCATCATCTTCCTAACTCCTCATCGTTTTTTATCATTATTAAAGCATAGATTCTAAACGATACCGTACCTGCTATCGAGCATTTAATTAGCAATACTCGTTCTATCGGCAATTTTATTAAGAATCAGGGGAAAACTGCCTATTTTGCCACCGGTTTGACGAATCAAAATCCCTTTGTTTTCATCAAGACTGTCCGCAAATGGATTTACACCTTTCAACGATGTCTTTCACTACCTGGCGGTTATTCATGATAAAGGTGTGCAAAGAGCCTACAGTTTGGCTTTGTATACCCGGTAAAAGGGTTTCTTTGACCATCAAAATGCCGTCATTCGGCTCATTTCCGAATGGCGAATGGTTTCCGGTTAACCCAGCATTACCCGAATAGATAAATGTTGGGGCATTAGGAATGGGCAAAGACGCCATAAATGCGTCATTAGCCAAAAGCCCGCCCATCTCACCTGTCAGCAATCGATACCAAAAATGCGGGGCTAAACGGGTCGCGGCTTGGCAAGCCAGGGTTGGCGGAGCCAAAAAGAAGCACGCGCTAGGCTTATGAGCCATCTTTGCGACTACAGCGCGCGTCAAAACCGAACCCAACGAATGTGCAATGACGATATAATTTTCATTTACCGTTGTTTTTCCATCCATCATCCGCGCCAACCTAGTGGCGCAACCCTTCCAACTCTCAAATGTGGCAGTGTACGCAAAAAAGTTGACTTTAAACCCAGCTGACTTAAGCCTTATAGCCAAAATGTACATAGATAACGGGGTTCGCCCCATTCCATGAACCAGTATTGCTTTCATAATTAAAGTTAACTCCTAATGTAAAAATTACCCGATAAAAGAATAGAAAGCATCGATTAAAAACAACTTTTTCTATATATTTTCAAACACCAAAACCGCATAATACCCATGAACTTTGATCCGCGCATTCTGTCCTTTAATTGATTATTTGTGCTTTTTACACGAATTAATTGATGTGTTAAACTGACCCGGATACTTGGTTATTACTCGATTTCTGCTAAAACATCCGTAAAAAGTGCAAGACCCTATTGAGAAATGTATGTCAGGAAAAGGCGCGCTAAACCCCAAAATACAAGAAATAATCACCGCTCTTAAAGACAAGCCCGGTGCATTGTTACCCATTCTGCACGGCATCCAGGACTATTTAGGTTTTATACCTGCCGAAACCGTACCGGACATCGCCGCTGCATTAAACCTCTCCCGTGCGGAAGTGCATGGCGTTATCAGCTTTTACCACTATTTCCGCGACACCCCGCCCGGAAAAGCCACGATCCACTTATGTAGGGCAGAATCCTGCCAAGCCATGGGTTCTAAGGCATTAGAAGAACATGTCAAAGCGAAACTAGGCATTGACTTCCACGAAACGACAATCGACGGTGCCTTTAGTTTAGAACCTATTTATTGTTTGGGCCTGTGCGCCTGCTCACCTTCAATGCAAATAGGTACCGAAGTTTTCGGTCGGGTGACCGCTGAGTCTTTTGACAGTTCAATCAAAGAAGTAGAGGTACAATCATGACAGTTACCGTCTACGTCCCTTGCGATTCTGCCGCCTTAGCGTTAGGTGCGGATAAAATTGCTGCTGCGATAACCAACGAAGCTGAAAAACGTAGCCTTGACATTACGCTTGTCCGTAACGGTTCCAGAGGA